>CAZHFP010000186.1:0-4102 GCA_964531065.1 uncultured bacterium | reverse complement strand
GGGTGAACCCCGAGAACCGGGAAGATTACCGGGCCCTGTTGGAAGAGATGATTTTGGAAGACGGCGTCAAATTCGTCGTTGCCGATAAAGAATGCGGTATCACCTTTCACCGCCGCAAGCGCAAGGAAGTCAGCCGGGAAAAGGCCCGCAAGGGATTCCTTCACAAGCAAACCCGCATCAACGTCAACGACCATACCTGCGAATATTGCCTGGAATGCACCCGCTTGACCGGCTGTCCCGGCCTGGCCATCGAGGAAACTTCCTATGGCCCCAAAATGTCCACCGATCTGTCCTACTGCGTTTCCGATATGGCCTGCACCCGCATCAAGGCCTGTCCGGCTTTCGAGGAATTGACGATCATCCGTTCTCATAAATCCGAGGCCCCGGCCCTGCCCAACCCAGCCGAACTGCCCCTGCCGGCTATTCCTGATTTCAAAGAAGATTGGCGCGCTTACCTGGCTGGTGTGGGGGGGATGGGAATTCACAGCTCCACCGCGGTTCTCGTGCGTGCCGCCCAGAAACATGGCTATCACGTGACCTTTTGCGACAAAAAGGGAATCGCCGTCCGCAATGGCGGGGTCTATTCCCAAATGACCTTCTCGAAGAAAAAGAAAGTCGTGTCGCCGCTTTTGCCCCAGGGCAAGGCGGATCTGCTTCTGGGGTTGGATATTTTGGAAGCAGCCAGGGGAATTGATCCCAGGCTTCAATTCCGAATCGGCTCCAAGGATTACACCCACTCAGTGGTCAATACCCATAAGACGCACACCATCCTATCCCTGATGGGGCTGGAGGATTTCGAGCCCCGCCAGTTGGCCGAGCTCTTCAAGAAGTACACGATGGATTACGTCGGCGCGGACATGAGTCAAATAGCTGAACAATACCTGAACAATAAGGTATTCGTGAATATTCTTCTGCTTGGAGTGGCTTTCCAAAGGGGACTCTTGCCCCTGACCTTAGAAGACTTAACCACAGGGATTAAAGAATGTTTCCCGGCGAACGCCGCGAAACACAATATCGACGCTTTCCACTTGGGCCGGGACTTGGCGATTCATCCTGAAAAATACAACGCCGAGGTTCGGGAAGGTTTTCAGGAAGTGTTGGAAAAGAAAAGCAAAATTCTGGGCGCCCATCGGGCGAAACCCTACCGGGAAATGGTCTGGCAGTTCCTCAAAGCCTGGGAAGGGGACGAGGACACCCGTCTCCAGTTTGTGAACCGCCTTTACGACCTCTTTGAGTTCGAGGACGCCTATTACGCGAAGAAATATTATGACAAGGTCATCGCGACCCTGCGTAAAGACACCAAGGTCTATGATTTCGCCGCAACCAAGGCCGTGGTCAAGTACCTGCACAAGGTTATGGAAATCAAAGATGAGGTTTATGTGGCCCATCTCCTCACGAGCCCGGAAAAGTATGAGAAGGACGCCAAACGCCACAAAGTGGACTTGGCGGGCGGCGACAAGATCATCTACCAGCATTTCAACCGGCCGGAGTTCAATGTTTTCGGTTTCAAAATCGAGTTTGATATGCGCTCCAGGGATTGGATGTTGAACGGAATGAAGCGCATGAAGTTCCTACGCCGCTTGATGCCCAAGTGGCACGAGAAGGAAAAGGCCTTTAGGGAATGGTATTCGGGACTGGTGGACAAGTTCGTCTATAACAATCCAGAGGAATACCAGAAGTGGGTGAGGGTACTGAGCCTGCCCGAGGAAGTCCGCGGCTATCGCAAAATCCGCTACCCTAAGATGGAACAGGCTGTTGCCCAAGCCGACCAGATCCTCTCCGGCAAAGATGTTCCCGTCGTCCACAAAACCATCAACGCTCTGAAACAATTTTCTAAAGTTTAAATTTTTTTAATGTTGAGTTGTTTTATTTTAAAATATCAACCGGAGGACCTATGTTTTCTTTTCGGCAATGGAGTTTGGTTCTGTTGTTGTCGGTATTAAATTTCGCTGGGGTTGGAATCGCGAAAGCCGACGATCAACCGCCCGTCCCAAAGGTTTATCCAGAACTTCATAAGGAGACGACCGTTCCTTGTTTTGTTCCTGGCGGAACCCCGCCGCCCGAAGGTTATTTAAAACGAAACATGAAAGGGTTTGGGGATATCAACCGGCTTTTTTATATGGATCTCACCAAGGGAGCCGATGTGGGTAATTTCCTGACCGGCAGGATTTTTGATGTGAAAATGGAATTAGGCTTTCAAGAACCAGCCTTGTTAAACGCCGAAAGGGAAAAAAACAAAGAATTGGCGCCCAACAAGGATAATCTCTGGAAACTTCCGGAGGGGGCCAAGGCCTGGGCCGATATTAAACCCCAATATTCCTTTTACCTTAAGACTCAAAGCTTTGATCCCGTTTGCGCGAATGATGGCGGGCTTCAATTCAGGATCCTTTGCACCCGGAGCGGTGAAGAATCGGCGGTGAGACCCCTTGCCGTCGTTTGGAAGCAGGCAAAAGCCGATGGCACGAAAATCGGAGGCCAACCGGCCGCCGCCCCCCGGCCCGGAATCACCTTTTCCTTTAACCCCAGCAACACCCTCTACAAAAACGAGGGGATTCTTTACACGGGTGTGGCGTTAAGTGAAAGCATCGATTCGATAACAGTCGAAGCCACCAATTGTTTTGGTCAAAAAATGATATACACCTATCACCTCAAGAATGGCCAGGTGCCCAAGTACGTCGAAACCCGAGATAGCGGTTCAGGGATGATCCAAGGGAAACTGGCTTGGTAAAAGCCAGAACCAACCTTGGATCCGGTTGCGACCGTTCTTCCTTATAAAAATAATCCGGATAGTTATTAAAAAACACAATGTTTGTCAATGCGATCTTTTGAAAGGGAAGTTGCCGCGAGTTTTTTGGTTGAAAGGCGATATTTGAAACATTATAAAATGAGGTCATTGGGCGGTGGGGGGCATCGGCAGTCCGCTTTGTCCGCTTACTAAAATAATAATATTTTAGGAGAGAGATATTATGAAAAAGATTCTTGCCTTGGCGGCAATGGTGGTCTTGATGGGAGCTTCCTCGGTCGCGATGGCGGCGGATGGGGCCTCGAAGGTCAAGTTTGTGGGCGCGGTGGGTCTGGGCGGGGCGGTGAAGGGGGATGGTTTTACCTCCGACTATAGCTCCGGAGCCGGCCTGGATGGTAATTTGGGCCTACAGTTCGATGAAAACCTGTCGGTTCTTTTGGAAATCAACAGCTATATCTTCCAAACGACTTTTTCGGGCGTCTATTCGGCGGAAGTCAATTTTATTCCGACTCTGAAGTACGCTTTCGGCCAATCCAAAACGAAGTTTTACCTGCTCGGCGGATTGGGCGTCAACGTGAACGAACTGGTGGTTTCCACCGATGCGGGAAACGCGACCCTTTCGCAATCGAATTTCGCCATTGAGCCTGGCGCGGGGATCCAGTTTCCCCTGAATGACGCCTTGGATCTTTACCTCCAAGCGGAATTTGTGGATGTGTTTGCCAACTCCACTTTTTCCTATGTCCCGATTTCGGTGGGGCTTGATTTCATGTAATTCGGGTTTAAAAGAAGCTCAAAACCCGGTCCTTGAAAGAGGACCGGGTTTTTTTATTTGGAGGGAGATTTTTAAAGCACCCTCATCCTGGCCTTCGCCCCTCGAGGGAGAAAGGAATAGGCGCGATGTTGATTTCTCCCTCGTCCCTCGCGGGAGAGGGCAGGGTGAGGGGGATTTAAACGGCTTCTCCGACCGCATATCCCGAGGACCATTCACATCCACCTCCGCCAAGAATCGCTACCGCTCGGCTACGGGGGACAAGTTGAAAGTTATTTCCGCCTAGACAGCTTCTCCGGCCGCATATCCCGAGGACCATGCCCATTGAAAATTGTACCCGCCAAGCCAGCCGGTCACGTCCACGACTTCTCCGATAAAGTAGAGCCCGGGAACTTTTTTGCTTTCCATGGTTTTGGAAGAAAGCTCGTCCGTGTCCACTCCGCCTCTTGTCACTTCCGCCTTGTTGTAGCCGACCGTTTCCAGGGGAGTTAAGGAATAACTTTGAATCTTCTCGCAGAATTCCTCGATCTTCTCGTTGGAAATGGCGGCCATGGAGATATGGGGCGGCTTGAGTTCCAATTCGCAAAAGC
>CAZHFP010000185.1:1617-4126 GCA_964531065.1 uncultured bacterium | reverse complement strand
TATTGTGGCTGTATAAACCCACCCTCATCCCAGCCTTCTCCCCTCAAGGGAGAAGGAAAAAAATCATCCAGTTATCTCGCTGAATTTATTTCGAAAAAAACTAAAACACCACCCGCATTTGCGCGTAATGGTTGTAGCTTTGGCTCAGGTCGTCGATGCCGTAGGAATAATCCAATCCGAAAAACCCGAGCAACAACCCCGCTCCCAAGCTGAAATTCTGGTCGCCAAAGCCGGTCCTCAAATTCAAAATGCCTCCCAAGGTATAGTCGGCCCCGAGCTTGATCTTGGACGCGTCGTCATTTCCAAGATAAAGCGAGGAAGAGGAAAATAGATCATCCACTTCCCCGTTCACCCGCAGGGCCGGCAGGGGATGCCAGGAAGCGCTCAAGGAAACCATGGTCGGCGCCGGATCCGTCAAAAAATTGTTGACCAGGGAACCCGTGGGCCCTTCCACCGTCGCGCTCGAGTGGAACAAATCCAAAACCGACAGACCGAAATCCAGGGGAATTTTCGGAACCTCATAAAGGGCGCCGAAGTCAAATCCCCACCGGGTGGTGCTTTGTTTGAAAGTATTAAAGAAGCTGTCCCCCGCTCCCGAATTGTTGCCGAAGGAAAAACTGTCGTAAACGAAATGGCGGTTGACCAATTTCAAGTTCGCGCCAACCGTCAAACCCGGAACCTCTTTTTCAAAGGGCTGGAAGTCGTAGGTAGCCATGACCACCGTGTCCGAATAGAGCAGGGCGGTTAAGGTGGCGATATCGTCGACGAGGCTGTTTAAGAGAGCCCGTTTGAGGGCGTTGGGATCCACACTGGACAGGGTCGCGGTGACATGGCTGACGAAAGTATCAAGATCCTCGCTGCCGTTTTTCAAGGAGCTGATGTCACTTGATACGGAACTTTGTTGGGAAGAGCTCAAGACCTGGTTGAGGCCGTTCTGTAAATCACCCGCCATAACCGTGACCGCGTTGGCGATCGCCGAATTGGAGGCCGAACTGTAGGGAAGGGGAACGGCTAATAGGGCGTCCGTCAAGTGTCCCCGCCAAAGTTGGGAAAAAGCGTGGGTGCTGTTGTAAACCTGGAAACCGAAATGCTTGTCGAACCGGACGGCGACGTTGATCCCCCCGCCGGCTTGCAGGGCTTTATCGGTCAAATTGTCCACCAAATTTTTAACGGAGTCGAGACCCTGAGTAATGGAAACGCCGTTGTTGTTATTGATACCGTAGCTGAGTTCCTGATAAACCTGGTCCGCCTCGAAGTTGAGGTGTTGGACGTAATCGATGACACCAAAGATATCGTCAGAAACATTGACCCCCAGCACGAAAGCTTCCGCCCCATGGGGCGCGCGATTGAGAAGGGCGGGATTGAAGGAAGTGGCGTTAAAAAGCGTTCCGTCGGCCCCCACCGCGCCGCCCATGCCCTGGGCGATCACGCTGACCTGCGCCGGAGGAAGCTTTAATACCGGCGGAACCTGGGCAAGCGCCGGCAAGACCGCTAAAGCCGCCATCGCCAGGAATCCTAGAACAAAAATATTTTTTCGAACGGTTATTTTCATGGAAAACTCCGGAAAATTATTTTGACGAGGCCATGATATTAAATTTATAGACGGTGGAAAATTATTTATTTACGGCTTTTCGTTTGGATTTTGCAGGACCGTCACGGATTGGGCCTCCGCGAAAACCTCCGGAGCGCCTCCATGCGACGGCAAACATGCCAGCGGGGAGCTCTTGAAGAACCTAACAAAACCAACCGAACTATGATAAAAATAGTAACGAGAAACAGAAGAATCAGCCCACCGAAAGGCAAAAATGAATCCGGCCGAAATGAATCTGGTGTCCTGGATGCGCGAAATGGCCCTCCCGTTTTGGGCCTCTAGGGGCGTGGACTCCAAACACGGGGGGTTTGTCGAGGAACTCCAATCCGACGGGTCCCCTTCCGATCCTGGGTTCAAAAGGGTCCGGGTTCAAGGACGCCAGCTTTTCTCCTTCGCCACCGCCGCCCTTTTGGAATGGCATCCGGACGCGGCCGCGATCTCAAAGCGCGGTTTTGATTTCATTCAGCGCCGCTGCCGGAACGGCGAAGGAGCCTGGGCCCAGCGCCTGAAAACCGACGGCTCGATCCTCGACGGGGAGATGGATCTCTATGACACCGCCTTCATCGTCTTGGGACTGTCCACTTACTTCCGGCTGACCCGGGATCCCGACGCCCTCCGCCTACTCGGATCAACACTAGACCAAGTCAAAACCACTTTGTCCGCTCCCGGCGGCCGGGGTTATTTCCAATCCACGCGCGACCTGGACTTGCTGCGGCAAAATCCCCACATGCATTGGTTCGAGGCCATGCTCTATGCTTTCGAGGCGACGGGGGACGATCGGTTCCTGAGAGAAGCGGGCCAAATCTACCAGTTGGCTCAGGATCATTTTATCGATCCTAAAACCGGAGCCCTACGCGAACTTTTCGACAAAAATTGGAACCCGGTCGAAGAGGGGGGCCGAATCCTCGTGGAACCGGG
>CAZHFP010000185.1:0-1517 GCA_964531065.1 uncultured bacterium | reverse complement strand
CCCGCCATCTCGCCGCACATCCCCACCCATTTTCCCGCCTTGTGGCAAGCGTCCACCGTCATCTTAATCAGCCTGAGGATGGCCGGATTGCCCGGATCATAGAGATAAGCCACCGATTCATTGACCCGGTCCACCGCCAGTGTGTACTGGATCAGGTCGTTGGTCCCGATGGACAAGAAGTCCACTTCCTGGATCAAGAGGTCCGCGATGATGGCCGCCGAGGGGATCTCGATCATGGCCCCCACTTCAATGGTCGAGCGGAAAACTTGGCCTTCTTTTTTTAATTGCTGGATGCATTGGTTAAGGATGACCTTGGACTCCCTGATTTCCGCCAGGGTGGAAATCATCGGAAACATGATCTTGATCGGCCCGTGGGCCGCGGCGCGAAGGATAGCCCGGAGTTGGGGTTTAAATATCTCGGGACGCTTCAGGCAGAGGCGGATGGCGCGAAGCCCCAGGAAGGGATTGCTTTCTTGGAAAGGGTTCAAGTGGGAGAGAAATTTGTCGCCGCCCAAGTCCAGCGTCCTTAAAATCGCCGGGTTCACGCCGGTCTTCGTGGCTAGATCCTTATAGGCCAGGTACTGCTCTTCCTCGGCCGGGATTTCCTCACGGTTCATGAATAAAAATTCCGTGCGGTACAGGCCGATGCCTTCGGCGCCATGGCGGGCCAACTCATCCAGTTCTTGGGGGATCTCGATATTCGCGGCCAGGGTCACCTGGTGCCCGTCAGGCGTTTTGGCCGGCAGGCTTTTAAGGGTTTCCAAGCTCTTTTGAAAAGCCTCATAGCTTTCCTTGAGCCTCTCATATTGCTTGAGGGTTTGCGGCAGGGGATTGACCACGACCAAGCCCTTGTTGCCGTCCACGATGACCATGTCCCCTTCCTGAATTTCAGAGGTGATGGTCTTCATGCCCACGACTGCGGGCAAGGCCAGGGAGCGGGCCACAATGGCCACATGGGAAGTGCGGCCGCCGACATCCGTGCAAAAAGCCTTGATGATATCCGTGGACATGGTGACCGTATCGGAAGGTTTGAGGTCATTGGTGATCAAAATGACTTCCCTGTCCAGTTTCTTCAGTTCGTCCTTTTCCCGGCCGTCCAGGTTGCGCATCAGGCGGCTGGAAACATCCTGAATGTCCCCGCCCCTCTCGCGGAAATAACCGTCTTCCAGGGATTCCATGACCGCCTTGAATTTTTCCAGCGCCTCATTCAGGAGAAATTCAGCGTTCAAACGCCGGGATTGGATGGCGCCGGGGATTTCTTCCATGAAGAGAGGGTCGTCCAGCACCACCTGATGGGCCTGGAAAATGGCGGCGTGCTCCCTCCCCAGTTTTTCCTTCATTTTTTCTTCCATCTCGGAAATTTGGGCGCGGGTCTTCTTCAGGGCCGCTTGATAGCGGTCCAATTCGTCCTTCACTTCCTCGGTCTTGAGGTTTCTCCGGGAAACGGAAAACCCTTCCGGATGGTAGACGTAGGCCGGGCCAATGGCGATGCCGCCGGAAGCCGGAACCCCGTTAAA
>CAZHFP010000184.1:0-4139 GCA_964531065.1 uncultured bacterium | reverse complement strand
AATCCCGATTCTCCCAGCCAATGTTGGCAAGCCATGAGGGCTCCCAAACCGATAGTCCTCCCCACCCATAAGGGCAATTCCCGGACCGCTAAGTATTCCAGCTTGTACCGTTTGGCCTCCTTGGCCCCTTCTACCACTTCAAAAGCGATCGCCCCAAAAGCCACCTGGAACCAGGTGACGCCCACCGCGTTGAGAACGGCGTAAACCAGCAAAGAGAAGGTGTTTATTTTCCAAGCCAGCAAAACACAGGCCGCCCAGGTGAGCCAAGAGGACATCCACATGCCCTTGTTCCTGTTGGCCGAGGCTGCCCAAAGGGAAAGGCCGTAAGCCGTGAGGACCGCCAGGAAATTGGACATCATATTAAAGCTCCCCACCATCGCCTCGCTCTTGGAAGCCCGATAAACGAGAACCCCAATGATGAACCAAAAGACCCCGTTTCGAAGGCCCAAAACAAATTGGGCCCACATCTGGCGGTTCCAGTCCCCATTTTCCTTAAACGTCAAAACCTTCCAAAATTCAAACGTTCCCTCCACCGGTTTGATCTCAATTTTAAAGCTTTTATAAATCAACACGAGGTAAACCAAAAGCGACATGGCGAAAACGAAGTAATAGCCCGCCGAGGAATCATTCTGAATCCCCAAAAGATTCCGCGGAAAGGTTGCCTCCGGCCGAAAGGCCTGGATAATCCAGCCGGCCAGTGCCGGCGCCAAGATGCGGAGTATCGAGGAGAGAAAAAGCGAAAGAGAGAGAAAATAATCCCGGGTCTTAGCCTCGGTTAAATCCAGCGTCAGCGAATGTTGTCCAAGATAATAAAACCCTATCCCCAGCCCGGCCAAAAAACCCAAAAAGCAGGGATGTTCGGGGGAACGTTCCCGGAGCAGAAGAAGAAACAAAAAGACCATAGCGTTAAAAACAAACCCCAGCCTATAAGGCAGCAGATGATTGACCCTTTTGGCCAAGTGTCCGCCGGCCCAAAAGGCCAACAGGATGGCCGCGTACATGACCAGGTTGAAGAGCTCCACCGTATCCCAATCATCCTGTTTTTTGAAAAGGAAAATGTTGGTAAAAACGCTGGAGAGGGCGAAATTAAAATCATACAGGCCGATCAGCCAAATCAGATTTTTGGAATTCTCCGGCAGGCTGTCGCGCGTGCCCAGGAACCGTTTAAAAAATTGAAAAACATAAGAAAAAATGAAATCCACGATGGGTCCTTATGTAAAAAAAGAGCGGAGAATTATTCTCCGCTCTTTTAATTTTAATTCATTCGCGAACGACGGACAGCGAAGGACGGACGACAGGTTTTATTGTCCGAAAAGTCCCTTGAGTTTGCTTCCCAAGTCCTTACCAAGATCCTGCGCCTTTTGCTGAACGGCTTGCTGGGCTTTTTTGCCAATACAGTCGCCGACGTTTTTCAATAAACGGTCCCAAACATAAGACCAATGGTTTTCCTTAACCGGCCCGGTAAACTTGAAATCGACCGGCACATTCCCGTCGGCGTCCGCGACGCAATTCACGTCCGTGCCGGGCGGAAGCTTGGACTTGATCAAATCCGAGTCCAGGAACTGTTTATGGATATTCCCATAGACCATCATGGACGGGGTGTAGACATTGCTGAAGTTGATCCCGCCTACCGCCTGCATGGATCCAACGTGGCTGGTGAAGTCAGATTTAAAAGAACAAACCTGGCTTTTAACCGCCAGAGTTCCTACGATTTTATCAAAGCCCAACGAGTCACCCTGATCCCCAAAGATTCCATTAATGCTCTTGATGGCGGAATAACCCTTCACCTTGGCCTCCGTAATGTTGAAGCTTCCTGTTCCCAAGGCGCTGGCCTCCATGGCCGCAGTGTCAGTGCCCCTTCCGCTTCCCTGGTAAACCATGTTCATCGTCCCGTAAAGCTTATCCTTGTAATCCTCCGGACTCTTTACCACGTAGGCATCCACGCTTCCGTTAATGGCTTTTTGCGCGTTCACGTTCTTAAGATTGAAGGCGTAGTTATAAGCGAGCGGCGCCACCCCCGTGTTGATGGTGACTCCCGCCACTCCCGCCCCATCGAAGGATTTAAAGGTCGCGGAAGGAATTCTGATAACCGATTGGGTGAGATAAATGACGCTGTTGAGATCCTGCAAGTAGGTTTCTTGCGGCAGGGTGATGCCGATGCCCTTTAAGTTCACCTGTCCATTCATTTTCATGGACTTGGGATTGTTCAAAAACTGGGAATAGGAAATATCCAGCGCCGCGGCTCCGTCAAAGGTCACGTTCTTGAGTCTCGGCACCATACCCGGAAGCCCCTTCAATGGCAGGGACTTGGAATGGACCGTCCCTGAGTAAGAGGAACCCTTCGCATAATGGAAGGATCCTTCCACTTCCCAGTCCTGATAAAGCACCTTGAACGAGGGAAGATCATAAACGTTGTCCGTCACCACGCTCTTGAAATCCACCCGGCAGGTGGTCTTGTCGGTCTTGACGAACAGATCCTTGTACTTGATGGCCAAGGCCGATCCGTCGGCCATTCCGCTCAGCTCCAAACCACTTTTCGATTTTCCGCCCAAATGGAAAGAAACCTTGGCCGGCCCGGTGAGGGACAAGCCGTCCGGCATCGAGGAGAGGCTCTTAGGAACCAGTCCGGAGAACTGAAGCATATTCAAGCTCGCGTTGCCGTCGATCGACGGGGCTAAATTGCTGGTCATGTCCAAAAGATCTCCGGCGAAGTCAAAACCCAAACCATTCACTGTTCCCTTCACGTCCAATCCCTTAATGGACTGGCTCGATTGGAAATAATGGAAAACCCCATCGATGGCCAATTGGTAATTGATCCCCGAATAGACAAATGGAGTGCTGAGAGAGAATGTCGTTTTACCGCCCACCATGGAGATGTTCTTGATCTTGAGGTTCAAATCCTTCAGGTCCGACTTTTGGGGTGGGCTCACCGTCTCGTCCAAGTAAGTCATTTTCCCATGGATGATATTGATGGCATCCACCGAAACGAGCAGAGAGGATTTATCCCCGGCCGACGAGGTTCCCGCCCAAGCTTGATCGGCAAACCAGGAAGGCGAGGAAGCGGTTTCAACCGGCAAAGGCAGGGCCGCGTGCTTGGCGTGTTTTTTCTTAGGCTTCGATTTGGCTTTGGTTTTTGGCTTCACCGGGGCCGTGGCTGGCTGGGCTGCCGGGGCGGCGGACGAGGCGGCAGCGTCCTCCGTCATGTCCGAAAAATTAAACTGTCCCAATCCCCGGCGTTCCACCAGGATTTGAGGCTCATTCAATTTGATCTCGCCCAAAATAACTTGGTTTGAAAAATACCCCATGATCAATTCATAGAGGTGGTAGGAAATGGAAATGTCCTTGGCCATCACCATGTTTTCGGCGGCCCAACCGGGGCGGTTGCTGATTTTCAAATCCTTGATCTCAAAACCGGTCAACAGGCTGAAATGGACATCCCCGACCGATACCTTCCGTTTAAGGGCATCCGCCAATTTCTCGGTGGCAATAGCCTTCAATTTCTCAGGCGGGTATTTAATATTGATGTAGACGGCCGTCCCGCCCAACAGAACGGCGAACAGAACGCCGATAACCAGCACAATTTTAATGAGCATGCGCATAAAAGGACTCCTCCTGGGAAAGTGCGCCTATTGTACGCAAAGGGAAAAGAATTTGGAATAAACTCGGGTAATTTCAGTCAAGCTTTTCTGGTTTGTCTCCCTCTCCCTTGAGGGGAGAGGGTTGGGGTGAGGGTGATACATTAAGCCTCTGGAAGATATACTCCAAAGAGCTTTCAGCATCGGTAAGAAACTCATCATTCCAAATACGAACAACGCGAAACCCTGCTTTTTGAAGATACTTGGTCCTTAATTCATCTTTTTCCAATTCTTGATTATGCTGACCACCGTCAAGCTCAATCACGATCTTCCGTTCAAAAGAGCAAAAATCCGCAATATATGAACCCAGTGGTTGCTGGCGCCTGAATTTAAAACCTTGGAACCTCCTCGATCGCAAACACCGCCACAGTTTCTTTTCCGCGTCAGTCTGATCGCGGCGCAATGAACGGGCAAAGTTATTAAGAACGGCTTTTTTCATTCCCCCTCACCCTACCCTCTCCCTCCAGGGGAGAGGAAGATAAAATGACTAAACAAAAAAAGAGG
>CAZHFP010000183.1:0-4164 GCA_964531065.1 uncultured bacterium | reverse complement strand
CCGAGGCGAGCCGTCGTCCGCTGTCCGCAAAAGCGAAAAACAAAACCGCTTCACCCCAAGCGTCATAGCCCTTGGCGCGGCCGATAAATAAGTTCGGAACTATGCACTTGGCAACTCTTTTAAAATTACCCTCGCCCCGAACGGTGAGCCCAGTCGAATCCGTTGGGGGAGGCCTTCGAGGGCCTCAGGCCCAAAGGGCATGCCGATAATCTATAAGACTTAATGTATTCGGTATTGTGCCAAAATCATTTTGGATTAATATCCAAAATTGGCACAGGGTGAGGGGTGCCTTCGGTTTGTAAATACCACCCTCATCCCGGCCTTCTCCCCTCAAGGGAGAAGGGGCAAAGTCAAAAAAATTGTTTTCCATCTGCGTTGCCAAGTGCATAGTTCCGAATAGGTTTTATCAAATTGATTGCTTGGTCCGAAGACGGCGGATGGTTTTAATCGGACCGGCCTCTTTATTCCTGGATCCCGTTCGGTGAAAATGAGCGGGAGAAAAAATAAAGGAGCGGTCCATGTCATCTCAGAAAAAAATAGCAATGTTGGTGGGGAATGATTTTGAGGATATGGAAGTGATGTATCCCCTCTACCGCCTGATCGAGGCGGGGTTCGCCGTGGATGTCATTGGGGAAGGCCCCGCCGGCACGAAGTACCTGGGAAAACATGGTTATCCAACGGCCTCCACCTTGGATTTGGCCAAGGCCAAATCCAGCGCCTACGCCGGGTTGGTGGCGCCAGGCGGTTGGGCGCCGGACCGCCTGCGCCGCAACCCCAAAGTGCTGAAGTTGGTTTCGGACATTGACCGCCAGGGCGGCGTCATCGCCTCCATCTGCCACGGCCCCTGGATCCTCATCTCCGCAGGGATCGTGAAGGGCAAAAAAATGACCTCGACGCCGGCCTTGAAGGACGACCTGGTGAATGCCGGGGCCAAGTGGTCGGACCGGGAAGTTCTCGTGGATGGAAAGATGGTGACCAGCCGCAAGCCCGACGACCTTCCGGCCTTTATGAGGGCCATGTTGAAATTGCTCGGGGACTGAGAAGGCCATAGGCGTCCAACGCCGCCGGCAGCCTTTCCGCCGGGGACGAAACGACCGGCAGGATGAACTGGTTTCCGCCCTAAGACAAATTCCATCCTGACCCTTTTCTTTTGGGACTTATATCGCTAACTCCCTTTTAAGAAAGTCGTGACTCGGTTCGCTGTCATTGCGAGGAGCGTCTACCATTGGTGTTAGCGACGAAGCAACCTCAGTTACTGGGTATTTAATAGGACTTTCGAAGTTGATGAATCGGGGTCCGTCGTAAAGCGAACACAACCCATGAACTGGGGTTGTACTTGGCCCTAAGGCCAAGCATGGTTGGCCTGAACTTCAGGCCAACTACTTCAAGCCTGTCACAAAGTTCGTTCCTCGCAATGACAAACTACGGCAAAATCCAGAAAAGGAAGTTAACGATATAAATACCTATCAAAATGAGGGGCTGGGTCCGGATAGGAATAAACCCGGAAGCAAGCTATCTATTTCCCCCGATAGTTTCTAACGTGGCTCTAGGTAAAAGAATCACGGGCTTCCAAAAGCCAAAAGGAAAAATCGATGGAATTTAACAATGACAAGCTGAAGGGAACGGTGAATGCCGCCGTTGGAACTTTTAAGCAGACCGTTGGCAAAGCGGTGGGCGATAAAAACCTTGAAGCCGAGGGCGGGCTTCAGAAAAAACAGGGCCAGGCGCAAAAGTTGAGCGCATCCGCGCGGGATATGGTTAAAAAAACAAAAACATTGCTGGGGATCAAGCCGAAAAGTTTCTAGGTTTCCCCGCCGATCACCCGTCTCTCCGCTTCCCCGGAGGGCCGGGTTTTTTTATGCCCCGTCCTCCCGGATTTGAAACAAAGGGATCACCCTGTCGGTGTCTGTGGTTCGAGGGCCTCACCCTCCGCACATAACGGATGACTATTGGGGGAAGTCAAAGGACTCCGTCCATCAACCTTCGCAATCCCACCACGCCCATCAGAGAAGGTACTAGCATCATCCTCCACCGCGAATGCCGCGAAGGACAAGATCATCAATTGATAGGCGTGGAAGGTATCAGGCCACCCCTCAACCTATTTAAAAATGAAGCGTCATTCCCTTCCCATCAACCCGCGTCAAGTTTGAATGCGGAAAAACCGGCGTTAGGCCGACGGCCCCTTCAGCGGATTGAGCATCCTAAAAAAGAAGGAAGGCAAAAGCCGGCTTCCCAGCCTCAGCATCTTGGCCTGGCCGATGGGAAGTTCGGTCTTTTTCGAAGCAAATGCTTTCATGGTTTTCTCCGTGAAGGATTCCAGACTCATCATGGGATAGTCCATTCCGGACACACCCGGCACTTTACCCAGGTCCGTCTTCACGGCCGGGGGCGCCAGCTCGACTACTTCCACCGAGGTGCCGCGCAGTTGATGGCGCAGGGACATAGAGAAAGAATGCAGCGCCGCCTTGGTGGCGCAATAGATAGGAGACGGGGAGAGGGGCATATAGGCCAGCCCCGAGCTGACATTAATGAGCTGCGACCGCTTTTGCTTTAAGAGCAGCGGCAAAAAAACCGCCGTCATGCGGATCAACCCTTTCAGGTTGATGTCGATCTCTTCGGTAAGGCCCTCGGCCAGCGTTTCGGGCTTCGTAAAATCCCACCATTTCATGACCCCCGCGTTGTTCACCAGCACGTCCAGATTGTGGAATTTCTCGCTCACGGCGGAGTAAAGCCGTTGGATGTCGCCATCCTGGGCCACGTCCATGGCAAAGGCTTCCATGCCGGGATATTTGGAGGCGAAATCCATCAAGGTCTTTTCCCGCCGGCCCGTGATGATGACCTTGTTGCCGAGCTTGTGGAAGGCCTCGGCCAACCCTCCCCCAATCCCTGACCCTCCGCCCGTGATGAGAATGGTTCTTCCTGTCATTTCCATAGCCGGCCTCTTTTCCATTTTTTAACGCTGGAACATCATCCCTTTGTGTCCCGGCGGAAATCAAGAGAGGGAAGAAAAAGAAGCCCGGCCGGATTTCCCCCTTCTCAAACCAGGGTGCGGCCGGCCGCCGCTTCCGGCAGGGCTTTATTTGGACTTCGCGTAATCCACCATTCCCTGCCAATCCACCACCACCACCTGGTCGTTCCCCACCACCCAGGCGTCATGGCCTTTGGGAAGCAGCGACACATCGCCGGGCTGGCAGTCAAACTCCTGGCCGTCGTCCATGCGCACCCTTAAGACCCCCGCGATGTGGTATTGAAAATGCGGCGCCTCACAGCTGTGGGTCTTCGCCAGGGGCTGGACGGAAGTGGACCAGCGCCAGCCCGGCTCAAAAACCGCCCGGCCGATAGTCACGCCGCCTACCTTCAGCAGCTCCAACCTCCCCTTGGGAAATTCCCGGATATCCTCCGCCTTCTTAAAATTTTTAACCTCTGTCTTGTCCATGGGTCCGATGCCTCCCGCTTAGATTGACCAGCCGGGACAAAGTAACCCGGCGCTAATTTGGGCACAAGTACGCACAATTTTGAGATTAAGTATCAATTTAGACATCCCCCTTTGGTAAAATAACGCCCATGGCCAAGTTTACCGTCCGCGACCAAGAATTCGACTGCTACATCGCCTTCACGCTGAAACTGATCGGCGCGAAATGGAAGACGCTGATCCTTTGGTACATTTTGGGCGGCAAAAAACGCTTCGGGGAATTGCGGCGCCTGATCCCCGGCTGTACCCCCCGGATGCTAACCCGGCAACTCCGGGAGCTGGAACGGGACGGCATCATCACCCGGAAGCTGTACCCGGAAATCCCGCCCAAGGTGGAATATTCGCTCACCGTGGAAGGGGAAACCCTCCGGCCGATTTTGGAACTTTCCTGCGACTGGGGTAAAAAGCGCGCGAAGAAAATGGTCTAGGGACCCGGCGCTGGGGAAAGTCTGGGCCCAATACATTATTTTCTTTTTTAAGCCCGAGCCTTTGAGCCCCCAAGAGCCGGCCATTAAATCACCTGTAATTCCATTACAAATCATCGGCCGATAGTGGTTGTTACCCCGAAGAATTTCGGTACAATATGCCCCCCTGACCAGCCGGCGAAAAACGGTTACAATTAGGCAGCGGTTCGACAGGCTCACCGCAAGCTGGAGGGTTAGTCCTAATTGGTAAGGCAGTGGACTTGAAAT
>CAZHFP010000182.1:0-4206 GCA_964531065.1 uncultured bacterium | reverse complement strand
GGCCCTGGCGCCCCTACGGTTGTCTAGTGATGCCCTTCGTGCGCCTCATCCCCATGGCCGGAATTCTTTTTTTTCTTTTCCCCCGTGTCCTTTTTCATGTCCATGCCGCCCATCATACCCTGGCATTTCATCCCCGATTCCTTCTTTTCGTCCTTGCCCATTTTGCATTCTCCCTCGGCCATTTCCTTCATGCGGTCGTCCTTCATGAAAGCGTCGCAAAGGGCTTTCATTTTCTTTTTATCCCCCTTCACCTTTCCGTTCATCCGTTCCATCATGTCCATCCGCATGGAGTCGTCTGAGGCGATACAATCCATCATCATCCCCATCATTTCCTTGTCCTTCATCATCTCGGCGCAATGCTTCCGCATCGAAGCATGGTCCATTTTCCCTCCCTCAGCCAGGATCGGCCCCGCACCGAAACAAACCGCCAACACCGCCGCCAGCAGAATCCTTTTCATGGCTTCCTCCTTTGAAATATCACAACTCTTGTTGTCTCACCAAAAGTTCCTTGAGATTCTTGACCGTGATCTTCCCCCGGGAGCTGGAAACGAGCCCTTCCCTTTCGAGGGTTGAGAAGGTACGGATACAGGTTTCCACCGTAGTTCCGGTCATCTCGGCGATTTCCCTCCGCGTTAATGGAATCGTGTTTCCGAACTCCACCACCAAGTTGGCCAGTATATGAAGAATCCGTTTTTCCACGCTTTCCTGCTCGAAGGTCTGCATGTCCTTGGACTGACGGAGCCGTTTGGACAACTGGGACACGACGGCCAGGGACAGGGCGGGATATTCCTCCAACAGGGCGAGAAAATCCTCCATGGGATAGGACACCACGACGGTGTCGGTTTCGGCCACGGTGTTGCAGGGGTAGGCTCCCCCCCCGAAACAACAGCAGGTTCCGAACAGATTGTTGGCCCCGACCATGCAAAGGGTCAGGTCCTTGCCGTTGACAGTATGGATGACCGCCTTGACATGCCCTTCCTTCACGAACCAAACATGGGTCGCCGGATCCCCCTCAAAAAACAAGGATTCCCCCTTGCGGAATTTTTTCTCCGACATTTTCTTTTCGATTTCCGGAAAACGTAACGCCGGAATTTCCTTGAAAATTTCAAAAGTGGATAAAAAGGATTTAGAGGTCATGGCGCCATCCTAAGACCCCCTCCGGCTCCCGAATATGATTTGGGTCATATTGATATTTCCGCCAAATCCCGTGATGATGAGGGGGTTTTCCCCCATTCTTGGTTGCCCAGGAAGAAAAAATGGATCCTCTAACCGGCGCCTCGGCTTCCTCTTTTGATCCCGCCCATGACTTTCTGCGGACCCAGTCCCGCACTTTGGGGTCCCTTTTAAATCCCCGGTCCGTCTCGCTCATCGGCGCGACGGACCGGGAAGGTAGTGTGGGCCGGGCGCTCCTCTCAAATTTGACCAGTGGTTCCTTCAAGGGCGCGGTCTATCCCGTGAATATCAAACACGATAAAATTATGGGATTAAAGGCTTACCATCAGGTGGCCGACCTTCCCGAATGTCCCGACCTGGCGGTCATCGTCACACCCGCGGCAACCGTACCCGACTTGATCGGTGATTGCGTAAAAAAAGGGGTGCCCAACGCCATTGTCATTTCCGCCGGGTTTAAGGAAATGGGTTCGGAGGGCGCCGAGCTGGAACGGCGGATTTCGGAAAAAATGAAGGGGTCCGGTTTACGGATATTAGGGCCCAATTGCCTGGGTCTGATGAGCCCCTTGATCGGCTTGAACGCTACCTTCGCTTCCCAATCGGCCCTGCCGGGCACGGTGGCTTTCCTCAGCCAGAGCGGGGCTTTGGGCACGGCCATTCTGGAATGGAGTTTGGAGGCCAAGGTCGGATTCAGTGCCTTCATCTCAACCGGGTCCATGTTGGACGTCAGCTGGGGGGACCTTATCGATACCTTGGGCAGCGATCCCAACACCAAGAGTATCCTAATTTACATGGAGTCCATCGGCGACGCCCCGGCCTTCCTTTCGGCCGCCAGGGAGGTGGCCTTTACCAAACCGATCATTGTGCTCAAGGCGGGACACAGCGCCGCCGCGGCTAAAGCAGCCGTGTCCCATACCGGAGCCCTGGCCGGCAGCGACGAGGTTTTAAAGGCCGCCTTCCGGCGTTGCGGCGTTCTTTGGGTGGACCAGATCGAGGACCTCTTTTACATGGCTGAGGTCTTGGCCAAGCAGCCCAGGCCCCGGGGCCCCCGGCTTACCATTCTCACGAACGCGGGAGGGCCCGGTGTGCTCGCCACCGACGCCCTGGTCTCTGGCGAGGGACAAATGGCCGAACTCTCCGCGAAAACCATGGAAGGGTTAAACGCCTTTCTGCCGCCCCATTGGAGCCATGGCAATCCCGTGGATGTGCTGGGTGACGCGGGCCCCGACCGGTTTACCAAGGCTGTGGACACCCTGGTCCAAAACGAGAACAGCGACGGGCTACTCGCTATCCTGACGCCCCAAGCCATGACCTTTCCCGCCCAAACGGTGGAACGATTGAAGTCTTACGGCCGAGCCAACCCCAAACCCATCCTTACCTGCCTGATGGGGGGCAAGGATATGGGAGACCTGCGGGACAATCTCCAGAAGGCCGGTATTCCTTCCTTCGCTTTTCCCGATACGGCCGCGCGGATTTTCAACCACATGTGGCGCTACAGCTATAACCTCAAAACCCTTTACGAAACTCCTTCTCCCTCGGGGGAAGTGGAGGGGCCGAACCGGGACAGGGTCACGAATATTCTTTCAAAAGCCAGGGCCGAAAATCGATCACTCTTGACGGAAATTGAATCGAAACAAATTCTCTCCCGTTATGGAATCCCGGCCGTTCCCACCGAAGGGGCCGCCACCGAAACGGAGGCGATGAAAATTGCGGAAAAAATGGGATATCCGGTCGTACTCAAACTTCATTCCCTGACCCTCACCCATAAATCCGACGTGGGCGGCGTTCGGTTGAACTTATTAACCCGTGAAGAAGTGGGTGACGCCTTCCGGGGGATCGAATCTTCCGTACTCGAAAAAGCCGGAGCAGGCCACTTCCAAGGCGTGACCGTCCAACCCATGGTCGCGGCCAAGGGTTTGGAATTGATCCTGGGGTCGAGTCCTGACCCCCAATTCGGCCCTGTCATCCTTTTTGGAATGGGAGGAACCCTCGTTGAAGTCTTCAAGGACAGCGCCTTGGGGCTGCCGCCCTTGACCTCGACCCTGGCCCTGCGCCTGATCGAACAAACGAAGGTTTACAAAGCCCTCCAAGGAGTCCGGGGCATGCCCCCGGTCAACATGGAAAAATTATCGAATATTTTGGTCCAGTTCAGCCGCTTGATCGTCGAACAGCCGCTAATTCGGGAAATGGATATCAATCCCTTAACCGTTTTCGGCTCCGAATTGACGGCTTTGGACGCCCGTGTTGTCGTGAATCTTTCCGAGGAATCGTCCTGGCCCAAACTGGCCATCCGCCCCTACCCTTACCAATACCTCAAGCCGCTCATCCTTAAAAACGGTGTTCCAGCGACCCTCCGCCCTATCCGGCCGGAGGATGAGGCCATGATGGTTGAGTTTCATGAAAATCTGTCCGAAAACAGCATCTACATGCGGTATTTCCAATCGTTAAAATTGGACCAAAGGGTCGCCCACAACCGCTTGATCCGCTTGTGCTTCATCGATTACCGGCGGGAGATGGCGATCGTGGCTGAATCGAGGGATTCCTCGGGCCGTTCCCGGATTTTGGGCGTGGGCCGGCTCAGCCGTCCCTTTCAAAAAAACGAAATGGAATTTTCCCTCCTCGTCGCTGATCCCTGGCAGAAACAAGGCTTAGGCTTTGAGATCCTCAGCCAGCTCATCGCGATTGGGAAAGCCGAAGGGTTGAAAAGGGTCATCGGGTCGATTCTCCCGGAAAACGCCGCCATGAAAGCCATCTGTGGCAGGCTCGGGTTTAAAATAGAGTATTCGAACGAAATGAAGGCCCTCGTGGCGGTTCTTGAGATTTAGTCCGGCAGACGCGATGGGAGTACCGCTCGCATAAGGAGGGTTAAACGGACAAGGATGGGGACCGGTCCATGGTTGGAACAGCCGATTCCAGGGGCCACCAGGCTTCCACCTTCGTCCCTTCTTGGGGGGAACTGGCCAATACCACCCGTCCTCCATGGCCATCCACGATCCGCTTTACGATGGAAAGTCCCAGTCCTGTCCCGAATTTTTC
>CAZHFP010000181.1:0-4315 GCA_964531065.1 uncultured bacterium | reverse complement strand
AAAACAACTCTAAATTTTTCACGCCCACGCCCAATAAAAAAGACGGGGCGGGGGATTACACCACCCAAATCTATTGCCTCCAGCCCTACGCCGCGCCGGGCCGGGAAAAATCCCTCTTCGCGGGAACCAACCTGAATGGAGCTATCTACGCCTCGCTGGACGGCGAGACCTGGAAGGAAGCCTTCTCCACGGGCGAAGACCGCATCCACACCCTTTGCGAATTCAACAACCGCCTCTACGCCGGGACCAGCTCCCAGGGAAAAGTTTACGCCTTTGACGGCCTGCAGTGGAACACGGTGGGTTCGCTCAGCGAAGTCGCGGTGACCTGCCTGGGCGTCTACAAGGACCGCCTCTTTGCCGGAACCTACCCGAGCGGCCTTATCTTCTCCACGCCGGACGGATTGAATTGGGAGGAGATCACTTCCACAGGCCAGTCCTTCGTTCAATGTTTCAAGGAATACAACGGGGCCCTTTACGCCGGAACCTCCTCCCCCAAGGGCGTTAAAATTTACCGCACCCAGAACGGCCGGGATTGGATTTCGGTTTATGAAAGTTCCCGGGAAGCGAACCTCTATTGCATGGAAGTGTTCGAGAACACCCTCTACGCGGGAACCGGAAACTCTGGGCGCATCCTCAAGACTCAGGACGGCAACGACTGGACCACGGCCTACGCCGGGGACGCGGAAGGCATCCGTTCTTTTGCCATGTTCAATGACTACCTTTACGCCGGCACGGAAAACGGCGGGTCGCTCCTGCGCTCCACCTTCGACATGGCGCGGATCCCTGAAATTTCAGAATTCAAGATCGAGAAATTATCCTCCTGCAGCGCCGTCGTCACCTGGCTGACGGATATTTCCGCGACCTCCGAAGTCCATTACGCCGAAAAGCGCTTCTCCCCGGACCTGCGCAAGGTGATCCTGGACAAGGGGCTGGAACTGCGCCACCGGGTGCATTTGACGGACCTGAAGGCCGAAACCGACTATGAAGTGAAGGTGATCAGCGCCCACCGCTCCTCCTCCCTGGCCGTCAGCCAGGTGCATCCCTTTAAAACCTCCGAAGTGAAGCCGCCGGAAATCACCTCGACCACCCATCCGAACCCTAAAAAATGGGAACGAGAACCTAATGTTGAAATAATCCTGAACCCCTCCGCGCCCCTGTCGGGCTATCACTATTTGATCAACAAATATCCGGAAACCATTCCCGCCCCTCCGGACGCGTCCCACACGGACGAAAAAAGAATCGCGCTGGCTTCCACGTCCCAGGGCGTTTGGTATTTCCATGTGGTCGGGGTGGATGAGGCGGGGAATATCGGGGGCCACGCGTCCCATTACAAAATTCAAATCGACACCGAGGCCCTGCCGCCGCCGAAAGTTTCCAGCTCCACCCATCCGGACCCGGAAAAATGGATGGCCGATCCTACCCCGGTGATTGCCTGGGAAGCGCCGGAAGATCTTTCCGGCGTGAAGGGTTATTTCGTGAAGGCCGACCACGAGCCGGTCACCGTGCCCGGTCCCGGCAACGGGGATTTCACCACGGAGACCCGGCTGACCTTGGGACCGCTGGAAGACGGGCTTTGGTATTACCACATCACCACCCAGGATGAGTCCGGCAACGTGGGGCACCAGGCCGCCCATTTCGCCATGCGAATCGACACGAAGGCGCTGGCGCCGGCCCTGGCTTCTCCCACCCATCCGCAGGAGGAACAGTGGTACTCGAATAATAAAGTGGAGGTGGTCTTCACTCCGCCCCACGATTTATCCGGCGTGGAAGGCTATTACTATTGCCTGGATTCGGAGCCCCAAACCCTGCCGGACCCGCGCGACGCTAGGTGGACGGCCAAGCACAAGGCGACCTTTACCGACCTCAAAGACGGCGTCTGGTACGTGCATGTACGCACCAAGGACAAGGCGGAAAACCTCTCGCCCCAGGCCGGGCATTTCAAAATTTGCGTGGATACCTTGGCCAGCCCGCCCCAGGTTTCGTCCCCCACCCATCCGGTCGAGACTTCCTCAAACGCTTCGGGGCAGGCGGGCCGTTGGTACCGCGACCGCCGGGTGGTGTTGAATTGGGAAGATCCCTTTGAGCATTCGGGCATCGAGGGCTATTATTACAATATCGACCGCAAGTCGGACACCGTTCCCAATGACCAGACGTCGCTTTTTACCAGCCAGCGCTCCGTGTCGTTCGAACTGACCGACGATGGGCTTTGGTATTTCCACATCACCACCAAGGACAAGGCCGGCAACGTGGATTGGAAGGCCGTTCATTACCCCTTAAGGGTCGATACGGAAGTGGCCAAGCCTTTTATTTCTTCCCCCAGCCATCCGGAGCAGGAACAGTGGTACTCGGCTCCCAAAGCCGTCTTTAAGATCGCCCCGCCGGATGATTTGTCCGGGGTGACGGGCTATTACTATACTTTCTCCGAAGATCCGTCCGCCATGCCCCAGCCGCCGAACGCTTCCTTCACGGATAAAAATGAAATCACCCTGGATATCCCCCGGGACGGGGTCCATTTCCTGGCGGTGGTGTCCCAGGACGCGGCGGGAAATATTTCCAAGGACGCCTCGCTCTATAAAGTCCGGCTCGACACCCAGGTGGAAATGCCCACGCTGGCTTCCTCCACCCATACCAATCCGCAGAAGTGGCACGGCACCCGCCGGGTGGAACTGACCTGGAAAGATCCCGCCGACCTATCCGGCATCGAAGGTTATTATTTTGTCTGGAACCACGAGGAAGTTTGGAAACCGGATATCAAAGCCATGACCTGGACCACTTCCCGGGGCACGGTCTTCACTCTGTCCGATGACGGGGTCTGGTTCGCCCATGTCTGCGCCAAGGACCGGGCGGGCAACGTGGGAGCCTGCGCCCATTTTAAAGTGCAGGTGGATTCGGGTTCCTCGATCCCCGTCATTAAGAGCCCCACCCATTCCCTCAACCAGTGGGTGAAGGTGTCCGCGCCGAAATTTATGTGGGACGCGCCCCAGGAACTATCCGGCGTGGAAGGCTATTACGTTTCCCTCGACAGCCAGCCCCATACCATCCCGGGCCCCGGCAACGGCAAGTGGATCACCGAAACGTCGCTTTCCGCTCCCGCGCTCAAGGACGGCAAATGGTATTTCCATTTGGTGACCAAGGACATGGTGGGGAACATCAGCAAGGAAGCGGCCCATTATTGCGTCTGGATCGACACGGCGGCTCCCAAGTCCCAAATGAAGGCCCTTCCCACCATCGTGGACAAGACCCAATTGAGTTTGGAATGGAGCGCCGCCGATCCCCACGCCGACATTGTGGGTTTTGATGTGCAGGTGAAGACCGGCGAGGGCCCCTCCTGGGCCGATTGGCTGAACAACGTGACGGATAAATCCGCGATCTTCAACGGCAAGGACGGGGTCAAGTATTCTTTCCGCTGCCGGGCGAAGGATTCGGCGGGCAACGTGGAAAATTATCCGGAGGGGGCCATGGCTTCTTCCACTATCGATATCGCGCCGCCGCCGCCGGTGGCGCCCCTGAAAGCGACTCCCTTGGCGGGCGGGGATATTGAACTGAAGTGGAGTCCGGTGGAGGATAAGGTTTCGGGCACCGATTACTACCGGGTCTACCGCTGGTTGGAAGGGGAAAAGAAGGAAAAAATTTCCCTCGATAGCGCGGTCAAGGGCGTGTCCTTTTTGGACTCCGGAACGAAGCTGAAAGAAAACACCGTTTACTATTATTGCGTCCAGGCGGTCGACCGCATGGGGAACGAACAGCACGAGGGCAACCAGACGGCCGCCTGCCTTTCCGACCACGGCGTGGGCATTCCGGTGATTTCCAGCCCCACCCATTCCCTGGACGATTGGAGCTCCAACGCTTCGCCCATCCTCATTTGGGACGCTCCCGCCGACGCCACCGGCATCGCGGGTTATTACCATCTCTTAGACCAAAGCCCCAACTCCAAGCCCAAGGCCGAAGGTTCCACCTTTACCGACGAGCGCCGGTTGGAACTAACGGACCTAGCCAGCGGCATCTGGTACTTCCATTTGATCGCCAAGGACCGGGCGGGGAATTTCAGCGAGGAAGCCGCCCATTACCGCTTGAAGATCGACCGGGAAAAACCCTCGGCGCCCCAAATCACGTCTTCCACCCATCCGGATTCCCGCTGTTGGTATTCCAGCAATAAGATCCAGGTGAAGATACTTTCCGCCCCTAAAATTTCCGGGGTGGAGGCCTTTTACACGGTGCTCGACCAAAAACCAGAAACCCTTCCGGTGCCCAATGAATCCCAAAGAAGCACGGAACCTGAAATGACCTTCAAGACCGGCGAGGCGGGGGTTTGGTA
>CAZHFP010000180.1:0-4315 GCA_964531065.1 uncultured bacterium | reverse complement strand
TGATTAAAAAACCTGAGACCACAAAGAAAACCGTGACGGCGGGACGCCCCTCCGATCGAAGGGTTGCCCACATCCCCTTAAAAAAGGGACTGGGTTCAGGGGCAAAATAGGCGAAGTGGCTGACCAGAACCACCAAAATGGAAAGGCTCCGCAAAAGATCGACGATTTGGATATTTCCGGGTTGCCTTGGTTTTATCATGTCATCAAATATAACAACGGAAATTCAAACTAATAAAAAAATCCACTTTTTACAATTCCCCGAGCCCATCCAAGAAACGCCTCCGGACTCGAAACTTTCTATTGGTTTTCCCTTATTTTTCTATTGGCTTGTCAAATAACCCGCGTCAAATACCAAGGCCGCGTTTTCAACGGTTTGACCCTCGTTCGAGGCCCAGGAGGTCGTCCCGGGTCCATCAAAAAAACATTTGGCCGGCGGAGCCCCGCCATCGATCAGTCCGATCAACGCCGGGTCAGCCCCTGTTTTAAATTGGTTGGCCCCTCCTCCTGCCCAACCCGGCATTACGATGTGAAGTGACGCGTAATCCCAATGGTGCGGGTGGGATTCGGCCCGTTCGCCATGTCCCGTGACGAATGATATGTCCAAACTATTCAGGCCCAGGATGTAGTTCATTTGCCGAAGAGCGGCCCGGCGGTATTGAAGGTCTCCCGTCAGGTAATGGGCGAATAAAAGCGCGCCGGTTTTATTGAGGATGTTCTCGTTGGAGCCCCAATAATATTCCCCGGGCGAAAGGCAAACACCGTAACCATTGGCCTTCGAGACCTCCACCAGCGGATCGCATATCCCTTTCAATGCTTGAGTGATGGTTTGCTTTTCCTCCGGCGTTGTTTTGGGCCCCAGGTCTTGGGCCATATACCCGAAAAACTGGGGCGTCATCCAGGAGACAGTTTGAAGCTTTTGGGGTGAAGCTTCTTGTTCAAAACGGGTTTCCAAATCCTTCTGCCCACTCATGCGGGCCATTTCACCCAGGGCCCAAAGTTCCTCCTGGGAGGGGTCGTCGTCCCCATAATCCTTGTCGTGATAACGGGCGTCAGGATGTTTTTGCAGCCATGCCCAAGAGCGGTTGGCCGCTTCCCAACATTTTTTCGCGAAGGGCGGGTCCAGATTCCAAAACACCCGCGTGGCTTGGCACATGACGCCGGTGAAAACCCCAGCGTCAATACAGCCTTCACCCTGGAGATAACGCTGGAAGGGATCCTTTTCCGGGACCGTGCCGAAGCAGAATTGGTCTTCCGAATCCACCTTATGATAAACACCTCCATCCGGGACCTGCATCTTGAGCAGCCAGACCAGGCCCCACTTGGCCTCATTCAAAAGGTCGGACATTTGGTTAGGGGATTCAGGAATGTTGTTTTTGAAGCCAGCCATTTGTTTTTCCTTCAATTCATAAAGCCACATCATCCAGGCACAGCTGATGGCTTCCATATGCGTCCACTTACCGTAATCCCCCGCGTTATGCCAGCCGCCGGTGAAATCGGCGTTTCTTCCTCCGTTGGTTTTAAGGGGAGCGTCCTTTAAATGGCAGGCATCGTGCCGGATGCCCGTCACCTTGTCGTCGATAGCGGTGCCGCATCGAATGAGGTAAAAACACCGCAAAGCGTCCCGAAAGAGATTTTCGAACAGGCCAGGTTTAATGTTGAAAGGAACCGACTTTAACCCGTTCAAAGAAACCGTATATCGGCCAGAAAGGGTAAGTCCCGTGAAATCCACTTGAAATATTCTTTCGCCAGTGGATTTTGTATCGTCGATAGTGCCGGCCGGGAGGACACCCGAAAAAAACTTGGCGCCTGCTGCGTCCACAATTTGAAAGGGATCTCCCTTTTTGACGCCTCCTGTTTCCGCGACGACAAAATATTTTTGGTCAGCCGGCAAATATCCCTCTTGATTTACCTTGGGTTCAGGAAGGATGGGATTGGAGTTCACCGCCTCACTCTTTTCATCGCCCTTCTTATAAAATTCTAGGCCGTCCACGCAAATCCAACCCTTGTCCCCCGCGTTCCCCCCGGCGCTGAACTGAATTCCGGTGATAGCGCCAGCGTCCCAAGGTTTCGGCGTTCCCCAAGCTTGAGCGAGCTTAGAAAAGGGTATTTCATAAAGCTTCCATGAATCCATGACCGTAAAGGAGGAGGAATAGTGGTTGTATTCGCCGTTGGTCGCCGTAATCGGAACCATGCAGCTCCAAGCGCCCTGGCCCTTGGCCCAAAAACGAACTCCCGCGCAGGAGGAGAGGTCCCGCGCCCCGAAGCTGCAAAGCATGCCCGCGTAAGGGTAGGGCGAACCCGGCTTGAGTTCGTAATCCAGCCTGGCGCATTCACCAGACTGGCGGCCGCTGGCGGAAGAGTGGAAGGGCGAGGGGGATACGGTGGAATGGGGATCCGCGTAAGAGGTCCAACTGCCAACCAAGCTATTGCCGTCGCAATCATTAACCGCGAGGGCCCCGAAGGTGGTTCGCGCGAAGCTGAAACACATCAGTAAAATCAAGAGGCCGTGTCTGGGCTTCATGGAAATCACTCCGCCGTCGCTTTTACAATTCGATTTCAATGCTGTCCTCGCCCAATAGGGCCACGATCTCTTTGAGCAACCCGCGCGTGGGCTTCACCAGCAAACCCTGCCCCGCTTCCAGCACCATCAATCCGTGATGGGTGGTCTGCATGTGGAAAAAAACCTTGGCATTGCCCGGATACCTCTCGCAAACTTCTTTGACCTTCGGCAGCAGGCTGTCGTCCAACCCCACCACATTCATGGTTAAGTGAACGCCTTTCGCCCACTTGACCGCCATTTCATTCATGTCGATAGCTTCGTTGGCGATGATCTGGATCCGATCCCCGGACTTGTCCAACCGGCCCCGAATGGCTACCAGCTTGTCCTTGCCGAAAAGCGCGTGGTATTTTTTGTAAACCTCGGGCCAAGCGATGACTTCCACGTGGGAATGGAGGTCCTCCAACACGAAGCGCCCGTAAAGTTCCTTGGTTTTCTTAACCGTATTGGTGGATAAACCTCGAATCAGTCCCGCCACGCGGATTTCAAAACCATCGGGCAGTTCCTCCAATTCATGGAGCGGAATGACATAGTGGTCCAATTCCCATTCGTGCTCCGAGAGGGGGTGTCCTGAGAGATAAAAACCCAACACGTCCTTTTCCCCCATCAAGATCTGGGCGGGGGAAAATTCCGCGGTTTCCTGAAGGGAATCCTTGGCCTCGGAGGAAATCATCTCAAACATGGAGGTCTGTCCCCTTTGGGAATCGGCCTGGACCGCCTGGGATTGCCGGAAAGCCTTCTCCGCTGTGGCCTTGAGCGAGGCCCGGGACGCCCCGGTGAAATCAAAAGCGCCGGCCAGAATCAGGCATTCAACCATCTTCGGGGTCAGGGTCTTTAAATCCACCCTGCGGCAAAAATCAAAAAGTGATTCGTAGGGTGTTCCCCTTTTCCGGGCTTCCAAAATGGCCGCCACCGCCGGCGTTCCCACGTTCTTGATGGCGGAAAGGGAGAAACGGATCTGGTTTTCCCGGGTGGCCGTAAAAACATCCAGACTTAAGTTAACATCGGGCGGAAGCACTTTAATTCCCATTTTTTTACACTCGAAAATGTATTGGGAAATTTTGTCCTGGTTCCCCGCCTCGCTGGTTAGGAGCGCCGCCATGAACTCCGGGCCGAACCGAGCCTTCAGGAAGGCGGTTTGATAAGCCAGCAGGGCGTAAGCCGCGCTATGGGATTTATTAAAGCCATATCCGGCAAACTTGGCCATTTGATTGAAGATGGATTCGGCGGTGTCCGGCGCAATATGCCGTTCCTTGGCGCCGCTGAGAAACTTGCCCCTCATTTGTTCCATCTTCTCCGGATTTTTGCTTCCCATGGCCTTGCGCAATAGATCGGCCTGGCCCAGGGTAAAGCCGGCCAAGTCCTTGGCGATGCGCATGACCTGCTCTTGGTAAAGGATAACCCCGTAAGTTGACTTTAAAATCGGCTCCAAAAGGGGATGAAGATATTCCACTTTCACCTGGCCCTTTTTGCGGTGAATAAAATCATCCACCATGTCGGACCCTAAGGGCCCCGGTCGGTAAAGGGCGATAAGGGCGATCAAGTCCTCAATGCATTCGGGTTCCAGCTTGCGGATATAGTCCCTCATACCGTGGGATTCCAATTGGAAAATACCGGTCGTCTTGGCTTCTTTCAGCAGTTTGTAGGTGATGGAATCGTCCAGTGGGATCTCATAAAGCTTGATCTCCAATCCCCGGTTGGCCTTGATGAGGTGGACCGCGTCGTCAATGACCGAGAGCGTCCGGAGTCCCAAGATAT
>CAZHFP010000179.1:0-4333 GCA_964531065.1 uncultured bacterium | reverse complement strand
TTGGAGTTTTTGTGAGCGACAATACCAAATTCGGCCCGGCGAAGGGCATGAGGGACTGGCTGCCGAAGGAAACCCTCCTGCGCCAGAAGCTCATCCGCCTCATCGAATCCCACTATCAGCTATACGGCTTCCAATCCATTGACACGCCCGCTTTGGAAAATATTGAGGTGCTCCAGGGCAAGGGCGGAGGCGAAAACGAGAAGTTGATGTTTCAGGTAATGAAGCGAGGGGATGAATTTACCCAAGAATTAGAAAAAATAATTTCTAGTAGCGAAGCTCACCCGATGGAAAAAATAGCTGCATCCAGAACGTTGTCGGAATATCGGGGTCGCCTAGCAGATATGGGCCTGCGCTTTGATTTAACGGTCCCGCTGGCCCGCTATTATGCCAATCACTCCAACGATCTTCCGAAGCCTTTCCGCTGTTCCCACATCGGCCCCGTTTGGCGCGCCGACCGGCCCCAGAAGGGACGCTACCGCGAGTTCTATCAATGCGACATCGATATCATCGGCGGTACTTCCGATGCCTATGAGGTGGAATTGCTCCTCGCCACGGACCGGGTATTGAAAGAACTCAAAATTGGAAAATTCAAAATCCGCATCAGCGACAAGAGGCTTCTTTCGACCCTCCTGACCGGATTGGGCGTGGAAGCCCACAAGGTGGCTTCGGTCGCGCTGGCCATCGACAAACTGGACAAACAGCCCCTAGAGCAGGTTTGGAAAGAAATCGAAACGCTCGGCCATTCGCTGGAAGTGCTGGATAAGGTCGACAGTTTTATCAAGGGATCGTTACACGGCCACCTGAACCATTCCCATTTCCAGGTAGGGGAAGCGGAAGCGCTCTTCCGCGGAATCGAGTCCATCCGCCACCGGGTTTTGGCGGTGAATCCCGACGCCAACGTGGTCTTTGACCCGCTCTTGGTGCGAGGATTTGACTATTACACCGGGCCGGTTTTCGAGATCAATGTTGAGGATAAGGATTTCACATTCTCAATCGGCGGCGGCGGGCGATATGACGGGCTTATCGAGAAGTTGGGCGGCCCCAAGAACACTCCTGCGGTCGGGATTTCCCTGGGGTTTGAACGGATTCTTTTGATTCTGAATGAAAAAGAAAAATCAACGGCCGTTTCCAACCGGTCCGTGGTTTATATCGCCCATAACGGACAGGCGGACACTGAAATTATGGCCCTGGCCGAAAAATTGAGATCCGAGGGAATACAGGTCGAGGCTTGCCTGGAAAAGAAGGATTTCGTGAAGCAAATGAAAGCCGCCCAGGAAAGCGGCATCGAGTACGCGGTGACGGAATTCAAGCCCGGTCACGACAGCTTCAAGGTGCGCCAATTGTCCTCTCGGCAGGACAAGGAAATGTTTCTAGTGGACCTTAAAAAAGCCCTGAAAGAATTGGAAAAACCCTGAAGCCTCTTTGAAAGTCCATGGGTTGTGTTATTATACGGCTCCTTAAACGGCCCCCTCTGGGGGTCGTTTTTATTTCAGTAGGGAGACATCACCTTGGCGGAAATGTTAGGCGGCTGGAAAAGATCACATAAGTGCGGGGACCTGCGGGCCTCCGATATCGGCAAGACCGTGCTCCTGATGGGCTGGGTCCATCACCGCCGCGACCATGGGGGACTGGTGTTCGTGGACCTGCGCGACCGTTACGGCGTCACCCAGATCGTGTTCGATCCCCAATTGGCCGACAAGGTCCACAAACAATCCCACTTGATCCGCAGTGAGTGGGTCTTGGCCATCAAGGGCGAAGTCACCAAACGTCCCGAAGGCACTGCCAACCCCAAGCTTCCGACGGGTGAAATCGAAATCCGTTGCAACGAAGTGAAGGTCCTGAATGAATCCCTGACTCCTGTTTTCCCGATTGAAGACGATGTGGATGTGGCCGAGGAAACCCGCATGGAGTACCGCTATCTCGACCTGCGCCGGGAATCGATGAAAAATAAATTAATCGCCCGCCACAAGATGGCGATGGCCGCCCGTAATTACATGAGTGAAGAGGGCTTCCTGGAAATCGAGACGCCGATTCTGATCAAGAACACGCCGGAAGGTTCAAGGGAGTACGTTGTTCCGAGCCGCGTCAACCCCGGTAAGTTTTTCGTTCTGCCGCAAAGCCCCCAGCAGTTGAAACAAACCTGCATGATCGCCGGCCTGGATAAATATTTCCAAATCGCCAAATGCTTCCGGGATGAGGATCTCCGCGCCGACCGCCAGCCCGAATTCACCCAAATCGATATCGAAATGTCCTTTATCGATGAAGAAGATATTTACAGGGTCGGTGAGGGGCTCATGAAGGCCATCTTCAAGGGCTCGTTGGGCGAGGACTTGAAAACCCCTTTTAGGCGTTTGACCTATGATGAATCGGTCGAGAAGTATGGAAATGATAAACCGGATCTGAGATTTGACCTCCCGTTGGTCAACGTGAGTCAAGTCGCGGCGAAATCGGACTTCAAGGTTTTCAAGGATGTGATCAGCCGGGGCGATGTGGTCAAGGCCATCAACGCCAAAGGCTGTGCTGATTTTTCCCGCAAGGATTTGGAAGACCTGACCGCTTATGTGGGCAAGCACGGCGCCAAGGGCATGGCCTGGTTTAAGGTGAAGGAAGGGAAGCTGGATTCCAATATCACCAAATATTTCAACGACGAAGTTCAAAAGGAATTGCTAGCCACTCTCAAGGGTGAAGAAGGGGATCTGCTGCTTTTTGGCGCGGATCAATCTTCGATCGTGAACGACTCCTTGGGCGCCCTAAGGGTAGAGATTGCCCGCCGCAAAGGTTTGATTGAAAAGGGACCCAAGTGGGCTTTTGCTTGGGTCACGGATTTTCCCATGTTTGGTAAGGACGAAAAGGGAAGACTGTTTTCGATGAATCATCCCTTTACCGCGCCCCGGGAAAGCGACATGAAACTATTGGATTCCGATCCGACTAAAGTCACTGCCAGGGCCTATGACATGGTTTTGAACGGGTTCGAGCTAGGAAGCGGCACGATTCGTATTCATGACTCGGTATTGCAATCTAAAATATTCAGTCTTCTCGACATCACTCCGGAAAAAGCCCAGGAACGTTTTGGATTCTTGCTCAAAGCTTTGACTTATGGCGCACCTCCCCATGGCGGAATGGCGGTAGGATTGGACCGTATCGCCATGCTTTTGACAGGCTCTCCCAACATCCGGGACGTCATCGCTTTCCCCAAAACCGCCAAGGCGACCGATTTGATGACGGGCTCACCGTCGGAAATCGATGAGGAACTGATGAAGGAACTGAAGATCAAGATTGAATTGGAAGATCTCACCTAACAGGCTCTAGGTACTGGGTTCTAGGTTTCAGTTTTAAACTAGAACCTTGACCCTGGCACCTGAAACCTAATTTTTTAATCGGTACATTTCACATTGATAAGATTTTTTCTGGCTCTTAAATGCCTTCGGCAGCCAGCCTTCCATCAGCTTTTTTCCTGAAAGTTTTAAACCTTCACCCTGAATTTCATAGGTTTTATTCGGCTTTAAACCTTTCAACCTTAACCCTTTCACCTTTTCACCCTTGGGCCATGGCTTCACCTGGAATACAAACAACAAAGCTTCGGTCTGCTCCCGGTTCACGAACATCCAGGATGCCCGGTTCGATTGATAAGGGCTTTCCAACCGGTAAAAGTCCCCAAACTGGACCAGGGGCCGAATTTGTTTGTAGGTTTGGATATAGTCCGCCAGTTCCTTTTGTTCTTTGGGACTCCATTTCGTGATGTCGGCCTCCACTCCGAAGTTGCCGGACATAGCCACCAGCGCCCGCCATTTGAGGGGGATGGAGCGGTGCATGATGTGATTCGGCACGCTGGAAATATGGGCGCCCATCACCAGCGGGGGATAGGCGAAGCTGGTGGAGTATTGAATGAAAAGTCGTTCCAAACCGTCAGTATTGTCGGAGGTCCAGATTTGAGGGTGGTAGTGGAGGATGCCCAAATCAAAACGGGCGCCGCCGCCGGAGCAACCCTCGAAGAGAACCTTCGGGAAGCGCTTATTGAGGCGGTCCATCAAGTCGTAAACACCCATGAGATACCGGTAGTAAAGCTCTCCCTGCTGACCTGGCGGCAAAATCTCGTTGCCAACCTCAGACAGGGACCGGTTCATGTCCCATTTCACATAATCCACCTGGGCTTCTTCTAAGGCTTTTCCGATGGTATTGAAAAGATAATCCCTGATTTCGGCCCGGCTCATATCCAGCACCAACTGGCTACGGGCTCCGCGCCTGACCCTGCCCTTGGCGTGTAGACACCAATCGGGATGTTTCTTGTAGAGCTGGCTTTTGGGAGAAATCATTTCCGGTTCGATCCAAAGGC
>CAZHFP010000178.1:0-4428 GCA_964531065.1 uncultured bacterium | reverse complement strand
TTTTCTTTTTTTGCCCGTCAGTTTGGACTCCAAAGAATCGACGAATAGTTGCAAACGGGGATTATCCCCATGGAGCTTCAGGCTTTTTTTGCATTCCTTCAGGGCTTTCGGCTTTTGATCCACCATGTAATAGCAATAGCCGAGTAATTGATGGGCTTCCCAGCTGATATCGTCTGTTTCGAGGATGATTTGAAGGTAGTCGATGGCGGAATAATAATGGTTGTCCAAATATAAATGCAAAGCAGATTTGAAGAGGGGTTCACTTACGGCCCCGAATAGATTTAGACTTATCAGGTAAAACAGGGCGGCAAAAACAATTTTTTTCATCTCAATTTTTCTTCCTAAAGCGGTGGATCAATTTGCCGGTACTCCAAACCACGAAAAATAAAGCCAGGAGAGACCCCAAGATGCATCCTTCCCACTTGAGGGTGATGAAGAGTGCTCGCCCGAACCCTAGCTGGCGGTTGGGAAAATAGATGGCGATCCCTATTCCGATGAGGGCGATGAGGATTTGCCGTTCCGTGTGGCCATAGGTTCCCCTTTGATTGAGGAGCATCCGTGATTTTTTTTGGAAAGACATCTTTTTTTTTCCTCCGGTTTAATAGGCGGAATAATGTGACGGGTGTTTTTTCTTAAAGACGATTTTATAATGATAGGTGGTTTCACGAGTATTTTGGCCGATTATTTTCTTTTTCGGGACTCTCATCGAAAGTTAGGCCCATGATAACTTTTTCACTCTTGAAGGATTACCCATTCCAAAAAAACAAATAAAAAGCCTTTTTTGCCGTCCCTAATTTAGTTATCAAAACCGGTTAAATGGAACATACTGGCTTAGCTCAAATCTTTCGCCAAATCGATTCTTTGATCGAATGTTTTATATCAACGGAGGCCAAGCAATGCCACTTCTTAGCCTGATTTCAAAAAAAATAAATTATAAATCGATCCCAAGTCTTTTTCTTTTGGCGGTACTCGGATTTCTCTCTCCCGTTTATGCTGGAAATGGAGGCGTGGTGACAACCCTTGCGGGGTCCGGGGTTAAAGGTTCAGCCAATGGGTCCGGAACCGCCGCGTCCTTCAATGAACCTTGGGGCATCGCAGTTGATCTTTCTGGTAATGTTTACGTTGGGGATCAGGGCAACCATTTGGTCCGGAAAATCACTCCAAACGGACTAGTGACGACCTTGGCGGGATCGGCCGGGGTCACGGGTGCCACAAATGGAACGGGAACCGCCGCGTTGTTCTCTTATCCCCGGGGTGTCGCGGTCGATTCTTTTGGAAATGTTTATGTTACTGAAAATGGAAACAGCCTGATACGAAAAATCACTCCCGATGGGGTTGTGACGACACTGGCAGGGGGAGGGCTGGGTGCAGCCACCAACAAAACCGGGACCGCCGCGTCGTTCACCTACCCCAATGGGGTCGCGGTTGATAAAAGTGGAAAAGTTTACATTGCCGATTCACTCAATTGCCTTGTCCGACAAATTACCATGGAGGGCGTGGTATCGACCCTGGCTGGGGGAGAGATGGGATCCGCCGATGGGATTGGCCCCGCCGCTTCGTTCTATCAACCTGATGGTATTGCGGTTGATCATTCCGGGAACATATATGTGGCGGATTCATTCAACAACCAGATCCGGAAAATCACAACCGGCGGAGTAGTGACGACCTTGGCTGGGGCGGGGCCGGAAGTTGAGGGGTCTGCCAATGGAAAAGGAAAAGCCGCATCCTTTAATCTGCCCGATGCGGTTGCTGTTGATGCTTCTGGGAATGTTTATGTTGCGGATAGCGGCAACAGTCTGATCCGGGAGATCACACCTCGCGGCTTGGTGACAACCTTTGCGGGTTCCGCGGGGGTTACAGGCGCCACGAATGGAATTGGAAGCGCGGCATCCTTTAATAATCCCGAAGGAATTACGATTGACAACATCGGAAATATTTATGTCGTCGATACCGGCAACAATCTGATCCGAAAAATCCAGTGAAGGAAAAAATCATGAAAACTATATTTTTTAGAAATTTATTGGCGATCCTTTCGATAATAGTTGCTCTGGTAGCGGCGCCCGCTTCCCTTCTGGCTACAGCCGAATCGGGTTCTGTTGAAAAGGAAAAAGGCGAAAAAGCTTTCGCCACGAAAGATTATGTCAATGCCATGATCTGGTGCCGAAAAGCCGCCAATTTGGGAAATTCGGATGCCCAAAATGAAGTGGGTTATCTATACGACAAAGGATTAGGAGTAACCCAGGACAATAAGAAAGCAATGAAATGGTATTTGAAGGCCGCCGCCCAAGGGGACCCTGACGCCACTTTCCATATCGCTGAGATGTACGATTACGGCAAGGGAGTGAAAAAAGATTTTCATCAATCCTGGCGGTGGTATCGCAAGGCCGCGGATCTCGGCCAGGCACGCGCCGAAGGCATAACAGGTTTTAGCTATGAAAATGGAGAAAATGGGATAACCCAAGATTACCAGGAAGCGATGAAATGGTATCTCAAGGCCGCTGCCCAAGGGGATTCGATAGCCGAAATGGACATCGCCAGTTTGTATGAGAGGGGCAAAGGAACCCCCCAAGATTACCAGGCGGCGATGGATTGGTACCTCAAGTCCGCCGCTCAAGGGAATTCAACGGCCGAATTGTCCATCGGCTATTTATATAAAGATGGTACGGGTGTCGCCAAGGATGACCAAGAAGCGATGAAGTGGTTCCGGAAAGCGGCGGATCAGGGTAATGAAGTCGCCAAACAAGCTATTGCTGATTATAAAAAATAAACGCGTGGGTAAACCGTATTCGCTTCGTGGAAAAGGAGAAATGATGAAAAATGATATTTTTAAAATTGGCTTGCCAGGATTTTTGGTGATGTGTTTTTTGGCGTTAGTACCCGCCGCCCTTCTGGCTACAACCGTTCCGGGTTCGGTTGAGGTCGAAAAAGGCGAAAAAGCATCCACGGCAAAAGATAAAACGCTAGCCAAGAAATGGTTTTTGAAGGCAGCGGAAAAAGGCAATGAGATCGGCCAATATCGGCTGGCCAACCTTTATTTGGATGATAATACGATCATAAGCGTAGCGGCGATGGCTGGCGCCCTTTGGGCGAAGGACCATCCTCTTGTCAAAAATGACCCGAAGTTCAATTCCAATGCCCAGAAAATGCTCAAGTGGGCCCGTAAGTCGGCTGAACAAGGTTATGCCCCAGCCCAAGAACTGATGGGGGAGATTTACGCGGGTGAGCAAAATACTCCCGAAATAGACGACATTGTCGTAAAGGTGGATAAAGCCGAAGCCATAAAATGGTACACGAAAGCTGCGGATCAGGGAAATGTTGATGCTAAGGAGGCATTGAAAAAACTGAACTAGGAATCATCACTGAGAATGCACCGTCGTGAACAGCGTTTCGGTTTGAGTAAGTCCCATCTTTAAGGGGGAGAATAATGCGAAAATTATTGTCATTTCTCCTGATATTAGGAATTTTGGCATGGAGTCCTTCTTGGCTTCGGGCGGAAACACAGTCAGTAGCTGGTTTATTGGCAAAAGCCAATAAAGCTTACTTGGCTAAAGACTATCAACGGGCCATGAAGTGGTATAAAAAAGCCGCTGATCATGGAAATGCCGATGCCGAATGTCGTATCGGTGGAATGTTCGAGGACGGAGAGGGAGTAGCCAAAGATTACCGGAAAGCGATGGAATGGTACCAAAAAGCCGCGGCCCAGGGCGACGCCACCGCTGAATACTTTATCGGCACGATGTATGACCAGGGTGAAGGAATCGCGAAGGATGACCAACTGGCTTTTACATGGTTCGAAAAGGCTGCCGAACAAGGCAATGTTTACGCCGAAACGTCTATCGGCACCTTATATGACTCTGGCGCAGGGGTGGCTCCCGACAGCCAGAAGGCTATGGAGTGGTACCAGAAGGCCGTCGATCAAGGCTACGGACCTGCACAAAAATACCTCGACGATCTCAAATCACGGATGGGCCAGTGACTTTTTTACGTCGTCCCCTTCGCCGTGACGGCCAAGGGATTGTTCGTTTTTTGCTTGTCGGAAAAGCCTGTTTATAATGGGCGCTATGATTCTTAAAAACCTCTTTCAAAAACTTTTCAATCCCGCCGCTAAATCCGATTCCTCCGGGCCCGATTTTCCAAAAGACGGAATCCTTTGGCACGAGTGGAATGATGTTACGAAAAAGCTAATCATCGAAAGGGATCGGCCTGTTCTTCTTTTCGTGGCGAATCCCGACCCGACAGTTTCGCCTTTCCTGAAAGGTGTTTTGATGGAGATGCCCCGAAACAAGAAATTGCGGGCCCTGCTTCAGGACTATTACCTGGCTTTGATGATCCCCGTCGAATCCCTTCCCGAATTATTCAAAGACTTGGGCGCGGGGGGCCGTTACAACATCGCCATCCTGTCACCGGCAGGGTTGACTCCCATGGCGA
>CAZHFP010000177.1:0-4521 GCA_964531065.1 uncultured bacterium | reverse complement strand
TAGAATTATTTCTTCGTGCCATAATACCTATGGCACTTTAATGTCCTAACGGAAGAATCTCCCGTGAAATTAGAACAGCGTAAAGCCAACCGAATTACCCTTTCCTTACCCATCGTCTATAAGGTCTTTCAGCTGAATGACCTTGAAAAAAACGTGAGGGAACAAAATTTGGATTTCAAAGCGGAAATCCAAGATTTAAGCCTGGACGGAATTCAGGTCGTTTCGGAAAAACGCTTTGAGCCCGGGGACATATTGGAATTTGAGGTTGAAATACCCGGGGCCGGCTTGGCCCGGACCGTGGCCAAGGTGATTTGGTGCCGGGCGGACGAGTCGAAAAAACCGGCTGAGTACAACTCCGGAATTCAATTTATCCCCGTGGATGAGAATGATTTGAAGAAAATAAAAGAATATTTCTGGGCGGGAGCCTAAAATGCCGGGACCTTTTTCCGCGGACAACCGGGTTGCCCGCAGGTTTCCCGTTTTACTCCATATCCATTTTCGTCTGGTGAAATCTCCCGTGGGCGAAAAACCGGAGGCGGAACTGCACAACGGCAATAACACCATGTCCGATATCAGCCGGTCCGGCTTCCTCTTATCCACCAAAAATTTTCTGGATATCAAGTCGGTGATTGAGGTGGAATTCGCCCCGCCGGAGGCCAAGGAAAAAATACGGGCGGAAGCTGAAGTGGTCCGGGCGAACTATCAAAATTTCCCCAACCAGGGCCGCTATGAGTACGGCCTCCGGTTTATCGGCATGCATCCTCATTTCCGCGAGCTCCATGAAAACTTCATGAAGTCCTTTGGTGGATAATTCGGCTGAAAAAGCCTATTCGTGCCAAGAAAGTAAACCTTCCGTTGTCCTCCAGGGCCTAATCGTGTAAAATTTCGCTTCCGTCCGGCTTCGCGTTAACCAACCAACTTGATTCAAGTTGGAACTGGGTCTGTGTGCCGGAATCCGCCGTCAGGTTTAGCATGACCCGGTGCAGATTGGCGGAGCCTGGTCAAACTTAGCCGCGGGTTAACCCCTCGGCCACATCTAAGGAGCTGTCATGCGTTTTTTCACTTTGCTGTGCTGCTTTTTAATCTCGTCGGCCGCGTTCGCCAAGGACTTCACTGTCGCTACGGTGGATCTCCAAAAGCTTTTTAAGGAATATCCCGGTTACGACGTCGCCCAGAAAAAATTTAAGGATCTGGCCCAGAAGAAACAAGCGGATTTGCAGGAATCCGCCCAGGATCTGCAGGAACTCCAAAACGAGCTAAAAAGCTCCAGCTCGGTTTATTCCGCGAAACAAAAGAAGGCGAAAGAAGCTGAGCTGAAGCAAAAGGCCCATGATCTGGACGCGGCAGAAAACGACGCCAGGACCTTCCTGGCCGCTAAGGAAAGCGCAATGACCCAATCCCTTTTGGATGAAATCAAGGTTATTGTGGCCGGTGTCGCCAAGGAAAAGGGCGTCGACTTAGTTTTGGACGCGGATAAAACCGTCTATGTGAACGGCGGAACGGACTTAACCGACGCTATCCTGAAAAGCTTCAAAAAGGTGGCCGCGGATTCGTCGGACGACTCTGATTCGAAGAAAAAATAGCCTCGCTTCTGAAAAGCGGTTGCCATGGAACATTCATTCTCGTTAGAGCGGCTGGCGAAAGAGATTGGCGGATCCGTTCGGGGCGACGGGTCTCTCATTGTGACCGGGATCGCTCCCTTGGACGCCGCGAAGGAAGGGGATTTGACCTTCATCACGAATCCCCGCTATTCCGCCCAAGCGGTTTCCACTCAAGCTTCAGCCATCCTTTGCGACCGTGAGATTTCCGGAACCCGCAAGCCGTTTTTACTGGCGCCCAATCCCTACGCGTCCCTCGCGAAATTGATCACCCTTTTTCATCCCGTGAAGCAGCCGGTCAAAGGAATCCAGCCCGGCGCTTGGGTGGATCCCACGGCCTCGGTTCATCCCCTGGCTTCGGTTTTCGCTGGAGCGGCGGTTGCGGCGGGGGCGGCGATTGGACCCCGCACGATCCTTTACCCGGGGGTTTACATCGGAGAAGGCGCGGTGATCGGCGAAGACTGCCTCCTCTACCCCAACGTCACGGTCCGGGAAAAATGCGTGCTGGGCAACCGGGTGATCTTACAGCCCGGGGCCGTGGTGGGCTCGGACGGCTTTGGGTTCGCTCCCGATGGGGACCGTTACATCAAAATACCCCAGGTGGGGAATGTGGTGCTTGAAGATGACGTGGAATTGGGCGCGAATGTTTGCGTGGATCGGGCGGTATTGGGAACGACCAAGATCGGCCGGGGAAGTAAGCTCGATAATTTAATCCAGATAGGGCATAACGTTGTCATCGGGGAGCACACGGTCATGGCCGCTCTCACGGGAATATCGGGATCCACCCATGTGGGAAATCACGTGGTCATGGGCGGTCAGGTGGGAATCGCCGGCCATTTGAAAATTGGAGACCGGGTGACGCTGGCCACCCGGACGGGCGTGATGGAGGATATATTGGAAAAAGGCGTCTATTGGGGTTCTCCCTCCGCGGAGATGGCCGTTGAAATGAAAAATGTAGCTTCTTACCGTCAACTGCCGGAATTGATCAAGCGGATTCGGAGCCTGGAAAAAGCCTTGGAAGAAATAAGGACGGCGAAAAACGATGAAAAATGAAACCGCCTTACGGACCCAAAAAACCATCGTCCGGTCCTTCTTATTTGAGGGAAAAGGCCTGCATACCGGAAAAAACTGTCATGTCCTAGTCTCACCCCTGCCCGAGGGATCGGGAATTCGATTTTTTCGAAGCGATTTAAAAGCCGAAATTCCCCTCTCGCCTTTTGCCGTCACCAGCACGGCCCGCGGCACCACGCTGATAGGGGAGAAAAATGCCATCATCCACACGGTGGAGCATTTTCTGGCGGCGGTCCAGGGGATGGGTATTGACAACCTGAAGGTGGAAATGGATTCGGAAGAAATGCCGATTCTGGATGGAAGCGCCGTTCCTTTTTGTGATTTGTTTCTGGCGGCGGGGATCGAGGACCAAAAGGAACTCATTTCACCGCTCCGGGTCACCGAGCCGATGGAGCTTAACTTCGGGGATATTTCCTTGAAGGTGGAGCCGGCGGACGGCTTGTTTTTGGACGTGACCACATCCTTTCCCTTCGAGGGATTGGAAAATCAAAACCGCACGTTCCGGCTGACGGAAGGAGCTTTTTCTAAAGAGTTGGCCGGCGCGCGGACCTTTTGTTTTGAGGACGAGATTGAACAATTGAGGCGGCAGGGCCTAATCAAGGGCGGTGATTTCAGCTGTGCCGTGGTCATCGGTAAAAAAGGTTTGGTGAACGGCCCTTTCCGTTTTGAAGATGAAATCGTCCGGCATAAGACGCTGGACTTGCTGGGCGACCTGACGTTGATGAACCGTCCGCTTTGGGCGAAGGTGACAGTGCGAAAAGCCGGCCACAAAACTCACGTGGAATTAGCGAAGGCTATTTTAAATAAATTCGGCAAAGCGGGCGGCTTCGTCCCTGCCAAGGCAAGAGGTGGAAAAATGATGGATATCACGGAAATCCAGAAGGTTCTTCCGCACCGGTTTCCTTTCCTTTTGGTCGACCGGATTTTGGAACTGGAGCCGAATAAAAGGGTGGTGGGAATCAAAAACGTGACCATCAACGAGCCTTTTTTCCAAGGGCATTTTCCAGGCCATCCCATCATGCCGGGGGTTTTGGTGATCGAGGCCATGGCCCAGGTGGGCGGAGTGGCTTTTTTATGCGACGAGAGCAACAAAGGAAAGATTCTTTATTTGGCCGGGGTGGATAACGCCCGATTCCGGAAGCCCATCGTTCCGGGCGACCAAATACGGTTTGAAATCGACGTGGTTTTTGTCCGGGCTAAAATCGGAAAGATTAGCGGCAAAGCCATTGTGGACGGCCAGGTGGCGGTGGAAGCGGAAATTACCTGCGCTATCGTCGACCAAAATATGGCAAAAAAGGAATCGTAACGATGGCCGTATCCTCCTTGAAAATTCATCCGACGGCGATAGTGGACGCGAAGGCCCGGCTGGGCGAAGACGTGGCCGTGGGGCCCTATTCCATCGTGGAAGCGGACGTGGTGGTGGGAGACGGGACTGTCATTGGCGCCCATTGTGTCCTCACGGGCAAAACCGTTTTGGGAAAGCGCAATCGGATATTCACGGGAGCCGTCATTGGAAGCGAACCCCAGGATGTGAAATATCACGGCGAGGTCACTTCCCTTGAAATAGGCGATGACAATGTCATTCGTGAATACGCGACCCTTAATCCCGGAACCGGGGAGGGAACTAAAACGATCATCGGCAACGACAATTGGATCATGATTCAAGCCCACGTGGGGCATAATTGCGTGATTGGCCACCACACCAAATTAGCCAATGGTGTCATGCTGGGGGGGCACGCGGTGATCGAAGACTACGCGACAGTCGGCGGAGGCACTCCGGTCCACCAATTTGTCCGGATCGGGAAACACGCCATGATCGGCGGAGGCTTTCGGGTCGTTCAGGATGTGGCGC
>CAZHFP010000176.1:0-4542 GCA_964531065.1 uncultured bacterium | reverse complement strand
TCATTTCGTAATAGATCTTCACCGCGATCCCGACCGCGCCCGGGGAGGCGGAGATGGTCTTTAAGTATTTTCCTTTCATCAACTTCTCCCAATAAAAACCGATTTCACCACCAAGGTCACCAAGTTCACCAAGAACGACAAAAGACTAAAATGCCTAATAAATGTCGAAAATCCAATCCTTTATTCGTGATTTTCTTGGTGAACTTGGTGACCTTGGTGGTTCAAATTTCTTTTTTTAGGTTTTGGTCGGCCTGAAATCAAACCGTCGAAAGGACGGGAATCATTTTTTTTAGGTCCTCAACGCTGTCGGGCACGGCTTGCCCGGTGATTAATTTTCGCGCCCAATCCAGCTGATCAGGCCAGCCCCAAAGCAGGACGCCTTTCACTTTTTGATCCTCCAAATAAACCACCACTCCTTTGTGAAAAGGGTCTTCCCAAGCTGTCAAAGTCCTCATTTTCGAATCCAATTTACCGACCGCCTCAAAACTCAAGTCGAAAAGATCGGAATAAAAAAAAGGAAGATAAACATAAGGCTCGGAACCGCCCGCCATGTTGATCCCGGCGCACTTTCCCTGGGCCTTCGCGTTATCCCAATGCTCAAAACGGATGGTTTCGCCCAGCGCCTCGCAGGGAAAACGCGCCAGGTCGCCGGCCGCGAAAATGGTAGGCCGGGAAGTCTGTAAATACCTATCAACGACAACGCCTTTATCCGTCCGGAGTCCCGCGGATTCAGCCAGCCGCGTCTCCGGATCGATCCCGACCCCCGCGATGACCCATCCCGCCTCCAATTCCCTGCCGGTCTTGGTGGTGACCTTTACCCGGTCGTCCCAGGCGTCGAATCGAACGGGTTCATCTTCGGTGATAAAAACAATCCCCTTTTCCCTGTAGAAATTCGTGACGAAATCCGCCAGATCCGCCGGGAAGATATTCTCCAAAAGGGTTTTCCCCTTAAACAGCATGGTGACTTTTTTACCAAGGTGGGAAAGCGCTGCGGATAGTTCGGCGCCGATAAATCCGGCGCCGATAATAATAAAATCCTCGACGTTGAGAAGGGCCTTAGCCAGAATTTGGTAATCCCTTGCGTTCCGAAAATACCGGACTGTTTTGCCGGCCTTGGGTAGTACACGGGGGCTGCCGCCGGTGGCCAGCAGTAGTCGGGAATAGCCGTAGTGGTTTCCGGCTTCGTCGACGACAAACCGTTCGTCCGGACGGATATTTTGAACAGTGATTTTCAAGTGAAGTTCCACCTTTTGCCGGTGGTAATAGGCCTCGTCATTGATAAAGATTTGGCTGAAATCTTTTTTTCCCCACAACAAATCCTTTGAAAGAGGAGGCCGGTGATAGGGGAGAAACTCCTCAGCGCTTAATAGGCCGATACTGCCGGTCTTATCCATCTGTCGGATGCCTTCAATGGCGGAAGCGCCGGCTAATCCCCCGCCGATGATCAGGTATTGGTATTGATGTTTCAAAGGGATATCCACAAAAAAACGCCCATCATCCAATACGGGGATATTGTCCGAAAGACACTCAACAATATTTTCCTTATTTTCACTTTCGCTCCTCCCCCAAACCCATTCAGAATAAGGTGACCCTGCCTCGATACCGGATGGGGTTATAGCAAGGAGCATGCCCTGATGATTCAGGAGCGGCCCTCCTCCAATCCCCTTTCGCGCCAAAAAACAAACCCCATTCCAGCGGACCATCGGATCTGGGCTTTCCCAGCCGCCAGCTTTCCAATCAAAACGATAATGACCATTTCAATTTGATCTGTTTCCTGAATTGTTCTCCCATAAAAATTATGTCTTTGACCCGACAACCCGACGGACCATCACAATGATGTAAAAAAAATCATTTTGATTCTTTTCGGTCGAATAAGCCTTTTCGCCACCCAAAAAACACCCAAAGGGGGGTGAAACCCCTTTTCCCGGTGGCTTATTTCTTGCTTTCAATAACAGTTATTTATACCAGTTGGTTATAAAATTTTGCGGATGGGGTGGAACGCATGCTGACGATGACCAAAGCAAGGCCCATTGAATTTCCAGCGTGGAGAGTGAACGGATCCCCCGCTTTGGATTTTTTCCGGAACATTTCCACCGCCGCCCAAACGGACGCCGAAAAACAGATGGTCCAAGCCAGGTACGTAAAGCAGGAATCAATCTTCTTCGAAAACGATCCGGCGCGATTCGTTTGGTTCGTCCAAAAAGGCCACGTCAAGGAAGTCAACCATTCGGCGGACGGAAAAGACCAGACCATCTGCATGGTCGGAGCCAACGGTATATTCGGGGTCTCCGCCTTTGACGGGGGGGAATACGGTTTTCACGGCGTCGCGGAAACGGAAGTGATCGTGGCCTCCTTCCCGATACAGGATTTCCAGATCCTGATGAGGAGGCACCCCGATTTGGCCGCCGTCGTCCTTTCCAAAATCACAAAACTGCTGCGCCACTCCAAGGATATGCAGACCTTCGCGCATGAAAGTGCGGAAAAACGGCTCCTTTATGTCCTGGTGAACATGGCGGGTGAATTCGGAAATACCATTCCCTTGACCCGCAAGGAAATGGCCTCCTTGGCGGGGACCTCTGTGGAAACCTGCATCCGCATCTTTTCACGGTTGAAGGACGCCGGCCTAATCGCATTCAAGCAGGGGAAACTGACTGTTAATAACGCGGAGCACCTGAAGGTCCGGATGGAAAAAATTTAACAGAACGACTGTCTAACTATTGAGGAGAGAAAAATGATCATCGTACGAAAATCCGAGGAGCGCCGCCAAATCGCCGACAAGGACCAAAAAACTTGGATGACCTTCGACTCGGAAAACAAGGCTGACCCCCTTCAAAAGGGGTTCAACTCGCTGGAAATATTAAACGAGGAAATCATATCCCCCGGCAGCGGGTTTATCCTCCACGCGCATAAGGATATGATTATCGTGACTTATGTGCGTGAAGGCATGATTATCCATATAGGCCCCTTGGAAAAACCGGACTTTATCGAGACCAAGGAATTCCACAAGGACGACCTCGCTTCCGACACGAAACAATACGCCTTCAACGTCTCCCAATCGGAGGACGCCCATGTCTTCCAATGTGGTTTTTCCAAGGAGGATTGCGCGGTTGACCCAGGTGACAGTCATGTGAAAACGGGGGGGTTAAAAAAACTTTATACCCACGCCGAGCGGCAGGGAGTTTTAAAGCTGATCGCCTCTTCGGACGGAAGGGAATCCTCGCTCCCGATCCATTTGGGCGTTGAAATATTCTCCACCTACATCCATAAGGGAAATCATATCATTCATGAATTAAAGTCCGGACGAACCGCGTGGCTTCACCTGGTCAAGGGATCTGTCTTGATTAACGATGTTCCCCTTGAGGCGGGGGACGGAGCCGGTTTCTCCGACGAAAGATCCGTCTCCTTTACCGCCAATCTGCCTGCCGAAATCCTTCTTTTCGACCTTTGCGGTCAAATACCGGAAAAAACAAAAACAGAAATCCAACAAAAACTTGAAACGGCCGGAATCCAATAGTCCTCATCCACGAGACGAAGCCTTTCTGCTCATCCGATGGAAATCAATTAAGGGCTTCAAAAGGGTTTAGCGGGAGAACCGGGATGGAAAAGCTCAAAATGAATCCAACTCCGAAAAAGATATTGATCGTGGATGACAATTCCTCCCTGCGCAAAATAATCCGGAAGGTACTGGAGATGGCTGGCTACATGGTTTTGGAAGCGTCCGACGGCGCAGCCGCCGTCGCACTGATGGGCGAGAAACCCGACTTGATATTGCAAGACTTGGTCTTGCCCGACATTACCGGTTATGACCTCGTCCATAAATTAAGGGCCCGTTCGGACAATCCGTTTTTACCCGTCCTGGCCTTCTCGGGCTTTCTGGAAAAACAGGACACCCCCTGGGATACCAGCAGCGGTTTTAACGCCTTACTGAGTAAGCCGGTCCAATCGGCAGAACTTCTCGAGGCCGTCAAAACCAACCTTTGCGGATAAGAACTTTTAACATAACCCATTTACCACCAAGGTCACCAAGTTCACCAAGAACATCAAAGGAAAAAGTCCGGCTAATGTTCTAATGAAACTATCGTTGTATTTTTCTCTTGGTGAACTTGGTGACCTTGGTGGTTCAAATTGCCGTTGTTGTGATTTTGTTTAAAACCTAGGCTTTTTTCTTCACCTCATCGATTTTTAGGACTTCCCTGATTTTTTTCTTCAGGATATCCATGCTGAGCGGCTTCTGAAAAAAAGATTTCACATTGTCGAAACCCTTGGCCCGGAAATCTTCCATCAGCCCCTCATAGCGGCCCGAAACCACAATCACCGGAAGCCGGGGGTAATCCCGCTTGAGAATCGGCAGCATCTCCAATGCGCTCATCGTATCCATCTTCATATCGGTAATGAGCAGGTGGGCCGGCGCTTCCCCCAATTCGGCCAGGGCCCTGGCGCCGCTTTCCGCCAAGATCAACTTGTATCCTTCCGCCGTCAGGGACTTTTCGTAAATTTTCCGCAATCCCGGCTCGTCCTCAACCACCAAAATCGTAAAATCGG
>CAZHFP010000175.1:0-4547 GCA_964531065.1 uncultured bacterium | reverse complement strand
TTTGGGATAAAGGGGCTGGGCCGCGTGGTCGGAAAAGAAAAGCAAGGAGTTGTTGAGGCCGTAAAAATCATCCCGGAGGGCAATGACCTTAACGCCCCTTTCGGCGAAATATTTCACGTAGGGCGCCACGATCCGGGCGTCTTTTTCCCGGTCCCGATCCAAAGGAAAGGGCTGAAGGTTGGCCAAAAGAATCAGTGCTGTTCCGGCCACCATGAAAATCCTCGTCCCTTTTTCCCGTAGGACCTCGGAAATAGCCTCGCCCAATCCCATCGCCGCCGCCAAAGCCAGTGCCGGAAAAACCTGGATTAAATACCAAGGCATCCGGTAGGGCGCCAAGCTCATGACAATGGGGAGGGTGAGGCACCAGAGTAAAAGAAAGAGGGCCGTCGAATGATTCGTGTGGATTTTCCGGGCCAGGCACCAAAGGCCCCAAGCCATGGGAAGAATCCAAAGCCAATTGAATAGAAGCATGTCCCGCAGGAAGGAAAGGTGCTGGGTCCAGTCTGGCTGAGCCGCCCAGTTTAATTTTTTGAGGATCACCCCGCGCAAATGCTCATCCATAAATTTCGGGCCATCCGCCTGATATTGGGTCCAACACCACCAGCCGATGATGGAAGCCTCCACCGCCAATCCTCCCCAAAAGGAGCCCCAGGACAGCACCTTCCACTGCCGGTCTAAAAGAAGAAATAGAAGGGTCACGATGAGGGGAAAGAGTCCTAATGCGCTCTTCGTGAGAAAAGCCAGCCCTAAGGCCAGTCCCCAGAGCCAGAAATAATGCCGGTTCCTGCGCATGGCCAGGACAAAGGCGAATAAAGCCAGGGCGCAGAAAAAGGCCAGGGTCACATCCAGCATGCAATGGCGGGCGTATTTGAAAAAGGTGTAGGTGGTGGATAAAATCACCGCCGCCGCGAATCCCGTCCAACGATCCAAAAGAAATTTTCCCAGAAAATAAGTCAGGATCACCAGGGCTAAGCCCATGAGCGCCGAGGGAAACTTCGCCGCGAAAACGGTCACCCCAAATACTTTATAAGACAAGGCCACCAGCCAGATATAAAGAGGCCCATTCCCAAAATCGGCCGCATGGTTAAAAGTTTGGACCTGCCACTGGCCGCTCTGGAACATTTCCTTGGCTTTTTCGGCGTAAAAGCAATCGTCGAAATTGGCCATGCCATTCAATCCCAGCTTGGCGAAGAAAATGGTGGAGGCCATCCCCATCAGAAAGACCAGCCGGATCCTTTCGTCGGATAAAAAAAAGCTGAGGGAGGAGCCTCTGGTCTCGGGCACCCGGTGATCGTTATGACGGGCCGAGGAATGTTCACGGTCCCTTTTGAATCCCGGCGAAGAATAGGGTCTCACTTTTTCAGCCTTTCAAAGTTAAAGAGTTCAGACCGGACCAGACCCATTTTAGCCAAGCGAAACTGAAGAGCCGTCCAAAGACAGCCCAGCCCGTAGGTCGTACTCCGGATAAAGTTAATGGAAGAAGCCTCCGCAAAATATTTGGCCGGACAGGTGATTTCAGCGATACCGAACCCCAAATAATGGATTTGGGAAAGCATTTGGTTATCAAAGATAAAATCATCCGAATTTTTCGCCATCGGAACAGCCTCCAGAACCTTGCGGGTAAAGGCCCGGTAGCCCGTGTGGTACTCGGACAGCTTGGCTCCCATGAGAAAATTCTGGGCCAAGGTCAAAAAACGGTTGCTGATGTACTTATAAAGCGGCATGCCGCCCTTCAAGGCCTGTCCCCCTAGGATTCGAGAACCCAACACGACATCGTATTCCCCCGAGGCCAAAAGATGCGCCATGGCGGGAATGAGCTTGGGCGTGTACTGATAATCGGGATGGAGCATGATGACAATGTCCGCTTTCTTTTTCAAAGCGGCCTCATAACAGGTCTTTTGGTTGCCGCCGTAGCCCCGATTTTGGGGATGGACAATGACCGAGATGCCTAATTTCTTGGCGGCCCTGGCCGTCTCGTCCCGGCTGGCGTCATCCACCAAAATAACCTCATCCACGATGGTCTTGTCGATCTCATCATAGGTTTTTTTGAGGGTCTTAGCGGCGTTGTAGGCCGGCATCACCACCACAATTTTTTTCTTACGGATCACAAAATCCTCGTTTGAACCACAGAGTGAACAAAGTTACGCGGAGTAAAGAAAAACCCAACAATCCATTTTGCCACCGACGTGCCTTGCACGCACCGATGAACAACGATTGAAATTGAAAAAAATACCTTTTGGTTAAATCCTTTTACTTATCGGTGTTAATCGGTGGCTAAATCGCCTTGGCTTTGCCTTACTCTGTGGTGAAAATGATTATCAGTGTGCGGGCTTAATTAATCGAATGACGACCAACAGGACAACCGCTCCCAACAGGGATATGACCAGAGCCCCCCAAAAACCGGCGAAATGGATATTGAGTTTGTCCGCCAGGAAAGTTCCGACAAAAGCCCCCAAAATACCGACCACCATGTCGGGAATAATTCCCATGCCCTTGCCCTGGACGAGGACGCTGGCCAGCCAACCCACAATGATTCCGATGACCACGATTCCGATCAAGCTGTGTATATCGTTCATAAGACCTCCTGAAATCCAAGAGATTTAAAGCACCCCTCACCCTACCCTCTCCCTCAAGGGGCGAGGGATTTTTTATCTTCTCGCTTTAGTCCTTTCCCGCTCCCTTGAGGGGAGAGGGTAGGGTGAGGGTGATAAAAATAATTCAATTAACGAATAGCTTTCAACACCTGCCCATGGGTTAAGCCGTTGCTCGACAAGGCGTTACCGCCGTAAATGGTTCCCTTCCCCGAAAGATCCGTAAATTTCCCGCCGGCCTCCTCCACGCAAATCTTAACCGCCGCCACGTCATAGGGCTGTACGATGGGATCCAGCATCGCTTCCACTTGGCCTTGGATGACCAAAGTATGCCCGAAAGCATCCCCGAATCCACGGTCGTCGTAACAAAGAGCGATCAGGTCTGTCAGCTTTTTTCGGTAGGACTTGGGCGTCAGGCGAAGACCGCCATAAGTGAGGGTTCCACCCTTAAGATTCGGGATCTTCGAAACATGGACCTGTTTACCATCCACGAAACAACCCAACCCCTTCGCGGCCCAAAGGGTCTGCCCGAGTACGGGCAGGTGGATGACCCCCGCCGCCACTTCCCCCTTGTATTCCAAGGCTACCAAGGTCGACCAAAAGGGAATGCCCCGGACAAATTGGCGCGTCCCATCCACCGGGTCAATCCACCATTTAAAATCCGATTGAAATTGTTCATCCCAGCCGAATTCCTCCCCGCACAATTGGTGAAGGGGAAAAGCCTGATGAATTGTCTGACGAATCACCAGCTCCGCTTCACGATCCGCGCGGGTCACAGGGGAGCGGTCGACCTTTTTTATGACCGGAACACTTTTTCGGAAATACTTGAGGGCCCGCGCTCCCCCTTTTTGGGCCGCAAGGCGGGCAACGGATAGAAAACGCTGAAGTTGAGGCCGGGTTAAGGTGGTTGGCATAGCAGGGTTATTTTACAGGTGCTTTCGTCCGAAGGTAAAAAATAAAAAGCCCCCGGCCTTCGCCAAGGGGCTTCAAAATGTTCTTAGTCAAGGTTTCGCGGACGACGGAGAGCGGACAGCGGCTCGCCTCGGCACAGCCTTGGCGAAGCCGGGAGGGCTGCCTTTCTTACATCATCACCTTGCCCTTCAACTTGATGGGCTTCTTGCCGTCTTTTTCAACGACCGAGGCTTTTTCAGGGATCAAAATATCATCTCTATATTGGGTCCCCGAAATCTCCACCGTTTTTCCGGCGAAATCCGAGAAAACCGTACCGGGAAAAATAAGGACATAAAGCTTCTTGCCCACCAAGACGCCCGCCGGAAGTCCGTCCCTGAGGCAGTCGCGGCCGCATTTTTTCATGGCGTCATGATCGTTCGTGGTATGACCGTCCTTCAAGTAACAATTGGTATCCACTAATATCCCGGTTACCGTGACATTTTTACCCTTGGGTCCGCTCATGTCCATTTCCGCCTGGGCGAAAGAGAATGAAGACATCCAACCAAGTACCGCCAACAACATTAAAAATTTTCTCACTAGATCCTCCAAGTTTCAGGTATTGACCGCTGCCCTTGCCACTAATTACTATCTTTGGACGCTCAAAGTTTCAAGTTAATCTCATTATTTCTTTTTCAGCTTGGGGAAAAGCCTTTAAAAGCTCTTCTCGGCCGCCTATCTCAAAATCCTCAAATTCAAAACCAGGCGCCACCGTGGTTCCCATGAGGGCGTATTGCCCCTCTTCATTTAAAGAACCTCCAAACCAGGTACCCGCCGGAACCACCATCTGAATCCGCTGGTCTTCAGCTAATAATCCGCCCAGAACCACTTTTCGCGCCGGTTCACCCTTCGTGAGAAGCACCCATGTGACCGGGTCACCCATGTAAAAATGGAAAATTTCGTCGGACTTCAGGCGGTGCATCCTGGAAATAGCTCCAGGAACTAATAGGTAGTATATCGCTGTGGCATGGGCCCGTTGAGTCGGCCCGGGAATCGTTGTGGAACTCC
>CAZHFP010000174.1:0-4590 GCA_964531065.1 uncultured bacterium | reverse complement strand
GGCCATTGAGTTCGGCGTTGATTTTAAAGGCGCTCCTAGTGTACAAAGGACATCCGTTTTTAAGGTTGTGACCCTGAAAGGCCCCGATGAGCACCGAATCCAACAACTGGAAAAGCCAATTACAGGACCAGATGCCCCAGGACTGGGCCAAGGAAATTGACGAGTTTGAGGCCCAGATCGAACTTAACAAGCAGGGCAAAATAGAACCCCGCATCTTCGCCGAAACCCGCCTGCGGCGGGGAGCCTATGGCCAGCGCTACGATAACGGACACCGCAACGACGGCACGCAAATCCGAAAATTGAATTATCCGAATCCCGGCCTTTGGAAAGGTCCGGATACCCACTGGGACGCTCCTGGAATGCTCCGCATCAAATTTCCCTGGGGAGGTGTGACCGCCGACCAAATGGACAGTTTGGCTGACCTGGCGGAAGAATACTCAGACAGCATCGGCCATATCACCACTCGGCAGGATTTTCAGCTTCACTTCGTTCATATTGAAGACGCGCCCGACCTCATGCGCCGGCTTACCGCGGTGGGGATCACTACCCGCGAAGCCTGCGGCAATTCGGTCCGCAATGTCACCGCTTGTCCCTTGGCGGGTGTCTGCCGCACCGAATCCTTTGACGTGACTCCCTACTCCAAGGCTCTTTTCAAATTCATGCTGGGCCACCCGGATGCCCAAGATTTCGGCCGCAAGTTCAAGGTGGCTTTTTCTGGATGCGCTGGGGAGGCCTGCGGGCTCGTAAATATGCACGACATGGGTTTCGTGGCTAAAAAGTTTGATTCTTTTGGCAAGCAAGTGAATGGATTCGATGTTTATGTCGGCGGCGGGCTTGGACCGGTGCCCTACAACGCTAAACTTTTATTTGAAAATCATCCGGCGGAAGAAATGCTTCCCGTGACCCAGGCCGTGGCCAGGGTCTATGGACGGTTGGGGGAAAAGAAAATTCGCGGCATGGCCCGCATCAAATTTTTGGTGGCCAAGCTTGGAATTGAGGAGTTCCGCCGTCTTGTCGTGGAAGAACGAAAAGTACTGCCGAACGATCCCCGATGGACCAGCTTGATCGAGCAATACCTTCAGGAAGCCGAGAAGCCGTCCCAAAAATCGGCGAACTTGAAAGCCTCCTCTTACCCTAAGGGTTTCCTGGAATGGAAAAAAACAAACGCCTACCAGCAGCCCCAGTACGGCTACGTGACGGTTTACGTGAAGGTTCCCTTGGGGGACTTAACTTCGAACCAACTGCGCGCCTTGGCCGGCATGGCCCGTAAGTACGTGAAGGACACGGTGCGGACCTCCGTGGAACAGAATCTTCTCTTTCGCTGGGTGAGTGAATCGGATCTCCCGGCCTTTTACGAGGAACTGGGAACCATCGGCTTGAACGCCGGCGGAGCCAATAGTATTTCAGATATCACCTCCTGTCCCGGCACAGACACTTGCAAATTGGGTATCTCCGCTTCCCGCGGGCTGGCCCGGGAACTTTCGAATAGCTTGGATCAAATGATGAGCAGTCTGCCGGACGAAGTGAAGAACCTAAAAATAAAGGTCAGCGGCTGTCCTAATTCCTGCGGCCAGCATCACATTTCGGATTTAGGATTTTACGGGGTTTCCCGAAAGGCAGGCTCCTACACGGTGCCCCATTTTCAATTGGTTCTGGGAGGCCAATGGAAAAATAACGGCGGCTCTTACGGGCTGGCCGTGGCGGCGGTGCCTTCCAAAAGGATTCCGGAAACGGTCAAAAGGCTGACGGATAAATACGTGAAGGACCGCCAAAAAAATGAGAGCTTCCAAAGCTTCGTGCAGCGAATCGGCAAACTGGAAATCAGGAACCTTCTCCAGGACCTGATGGTGATTCCGGCTCACGATGCCGAACCTTCGCTTTATACCGATTGGGGAGATCCGCGCGAATACACCATCGCCGATATCGGCAAGGGCGAGTGCGCCGGTGAAGTGGTAAACCCCTACGAGTTTTCCGTGACTTCGGCGGAAAGCAAGTCTTTCGAGGCTCAGGTGAAGTTGGATGAAAAGGATCTGAAGGCCGCGGTGGACCTGGCTTATGACGCCATGATTTTTTCAGCCGAGGCGGTCGTCCGCTCCCGTAACCGGGAATACGTGGGCAACGCCGACAGCACGGTGGGGGAATTCAAAAAATGGTTCTTCGACACGGGCGAGTTTGTGAAGCATGTTAATAACACCCAGTTCGCCGCTTATCTTTTCAAAGCCCACGAAAACAAATTGGCCAACCCCACTCCAGACGAAGCGCACCGGAGGGTGGAAGAGGCGCAGTTGTTCCTGGAGGCCGTTCACAGCTATCTGGTAAACGCCGCTCCCGGGCCGGCGGTTATTCCGGGAAAATAAGAAAGATCGTCGTCCGCTGTCCGTCGTCCGTTGTCCGAAAAGTGAAAGGCTTAAATAATCCTTCTGGGTGCCCTTGGTGCCTTAGCGGTGAAAAAGGTTTGATATGGATCTTCAAAAAATTAACGTGAAGTTTTTCGCGGAAAAGGGCGATCAGGTTCCCCTGAAGGACCTTATTCCCGTATTCCACCGGTGGATCCAACAGGACAAGCTGGAAGGCATGCTCATTGACGTGACCGAATATACCCACGTGCACCAGGGCCCGGGCCTGCTTCTCATCGCCAACGAGGCCAATTACAGCTTGGACGAGATGGACGGCAAGCGGGGGATGCTTTACAACCAGAAAAGGACTCCGGAAAAAAGCGGAGAGGAACACCTGAAGATCGCTTTCCGCCGGGCCCTGCAGGCCTGCGCACTTTTGGAAAAAGAGCCGGAGGCCGCCGGAAAACTGAAATTCGCGGTCAATCATTTGCAGGTTTTTATCAATGACCGGCTGGCCGCTCCCCACCATTCCCAAACGAATGAGGAATTGGAAAAGGTCCTGAAGCCCCTGCTGGATACTCTTTTTGACGGCGCCAAATATCTTTTGATCGCCGAAAGGGATCCCAAGAAACGATCCGGCTTTGAAATTAAGGTAGAGAAAGCTTTTGGGTTGGAAACCCTTCTCCAAAAACTCAATTAAGAAAACCAGCCCTCCGCTATCCGCCCCCCGCAAAACCGAAAACATAAAAATCTTAAAAAGAGCGAGTTTTTTCCGTTTTTCCAGAGGGCGGGGAGCGGAGGGCGGTATTTATCCCCCGTAATGCCACCCGGTTGACGAAAGCAACAGTGGACCCTCCGCCGATCCCGGTTCGGCGCCGATAACTTCCGCCACCACCACCGCGTGATCGCCCTTATCCACTACCTGAAGAACCTCACATTCGATAAATCCCGCCAGGGCGGGAAAAACCGGGTGTTTCAGCAGGGGACTTTCCTTAAATTCCTCGCCGCCCAAACGATTTCCCTCCGGCTCCACATGCTTGAAGAATTTTTGGGCGATTTCTTTTTGATCCCCGCCTAAAAAATTCAAAGCGAAACTTTTGGCTTCTAGAACCACGGCGAAGGTATGGGAATCTTTTTTCAATCCCACGGCGATCAAGGGCGGTTGGAACGATGCCTGGGTGACCCAGCTCACCGTGGACGCGGCGGTTCGGCTTCCGGCTCTGCTGGTCAAAAGGTAGAGGGCGTGGGGAATCGTCCTTAATAGTTTTTTCTTTGCCATGTCATTCATGCTGCTCTCCTAATTTTAAAAAGGTTCAATGAAGCTGCCTTGCCCCACGTTCCTTATATTGTTTTCTCAATAGATTTGTGGGGCATGAAAACCTCGCTTCCGGTTTGGTCAAATCGGGGCTTATTTTAACCCTGGTTCCGGCTGGATACTATAAACCCGTTAGTTTTAAGGGCGAAAAGGGAAGGCCGCCGTGTTAAACTTCAACCCCATTCAATTTCAGCGACCGATTAAGAAAGAGAAACCCATTGGATTTCCTCGAAACGATGAAAAGACTAGCAGCACTTCAAAAGACCGATTCAGGGCTCGATGAGCTGGAGCGTCTTAAAAAAGGATCCCTACAGGGCGCCGCGGCCTTGGACGCCAACGTCTCCTCTTTGAAAGAGAGCATTCAGGCCGAGAAAAAAAACCTCGAGGAATTGCTCAAACAGCGTAAAACCCTCGAGATTGAGATCGGGGCCCTGGACACTAAAATTTCCAAATACCAGGGGCAAGAAAATGAGGTCAAGAGCAATGAGCAGTTCACGGCTTTGAAGCATGAAATCGAAAAGTGCCGGGAAGAGAAAGCCCAGGCCGAGGAAAAGGTTCTGGAGTTTATGTTTAAGGACGACGAGCAGAAGCAAAAAATCCAGGGATTGACGGGCCAATTGGCCCAGGCCGAGAAAAAAGCCGTGGAAGATAAGAAAGAACTCCAGCAAAAGATCGCGGATTGCGACAAGGCGGCGGCGGATAAAAGGGAAGAGCGGACCAAGCAGGCTGCCGAAATCGACCAGGAATTCGCCGAGGGCTACGAGTCCCTGAGGACTCACGGGAAAAAGATCGCGGTGGCCGAAGTTCAGGAAGATCAGACCTGCAGCGGCTGCCACATGAACGTCTCGCCCCAAATTTTGAATGAAATACGAAAAAATATTGCGATCCAGCGCTGCAACTGCGGAAGATTTTTGTACGTGAAGGATTAACGTCGGCTGA
>CAZHFP010000173.1:0-4708 GCA_964531065.1 uncultured bacterium | reverse complement strand
AAGGCCCAGTTCGGCGGCCAGCGTTTCGGAGAAATGGAAGTCTGGGCGCTGGAAGCTTACGGCGCCGCCTATACGCTGCAAGAGCTTTTGACCGTCAAGTCGGACGATGTACAGGGCCGTACGAAAGTTTACGAAGCTATCGTGAAGGGTAAGAACGCTCCAGAACCGGGTATCCCTGAGTCGTTCAATGTTTTGGTGAAGGAACTGCAGGGCTTATGTTTAGACGTCAAATTAATCAAGAATCCAAATTAAGGAGGGGGAACCATGAGCCAAGTCAAGTCAACCACCCCTGACAGCAGCAATGAGGTCGTGAAAGCCGCCGCCCCCGAAATTGTGGTGACGGCCGATAAAAAACCCTTTTTGGAAAACTTGCTCCGGGAGACGCCCCGTTTTGACGCCATTAAAATTGGGTTGTCGTCCCCTGAAGTCATCCGGTCTTGGTCCCACGGTGAAGTGAAGAAACCCGAAACGATCAACTACCGCACCTTCAAGCCGGAAAAAAACGGCCTCTTCTGCGAAAAGATTTTCGGGCCTACCAAGGATTGGGAGTGCGCCTGTGGGAAATACAAACGCATTAAATATAAAGACGTTATTTGCGACCGCTGCGGCGTTGAAGTCACCCAAGCCAAGGTCCGCCGGGAGCGCATGGGCCATATCGAGTTGGCCTGTCTGGTGTCCCATATTTGGTATTTAAAGGGCGTGCCGTCCCGCATGGGCTACCTTTTGGAAATGTCCACCCGTAATTTGGAAAGGGTTATTTACTACGAATCCTATGTCACCATCGATCCGGGAAAATCCCCGGCGGAAGTGGGACAGCTTCTTTCAGAAGATGAGTATCAAAAACTCCGGGTTGAATACGGCGCGTCCTTGAAAGCGAAGATGGGAGCGGAAGCCATCCGCGACTTGATCCGTATGGTGGACTTGGCGGACCTGGATAAAAAGCTCCGCGTTCAAATGAAGCAAACGACCAGCGAGCAGAAGCGCAAGACCATTATCAAGCGCCTTAAAGTTATTGAAAGCTTCCGCAAAAGCGACAACAAGCCCGAATGGATGTTCCTGGAAGTCCTGCCGGTCATTCCGCCTGAATTGCGCCCCTTGGTTCCTTTGGATGGCGGCCGGTTCGCCACCTCCGATTTGAACGACCTCTACCGCCGCGTGATCAACCGCAACAACCGTCTGAAAAAACTCTTGGAACTGCACGCGCCTGAAGTCATTGTGCGCAACGAAAAGCGCATGCTCCAGGAAGCTGTTGACGCTCTTTTGGATAATGGCCGCCGCGGCCATGCCGTCCGCGGGCCGGGCAACCGTCCTTTAAAATCCCTCTCCGATATGCTCAAGGGGAAGCAGGGACGTTTCCGCCAGAACTTACTGGGAAAACGCGTCGATTACTCGGGCCGCTCCGTCATCGTGGTGGGGCCGGAGCTCAAGATGCACCAATGCGGTCTCCCGAAGAAAATGGCCTTGGAACTTTTCAAGCCCTTCATCATTAAGAAGCTTGAAGACCGCGGTTACGTTCATACCATCAAGAGCGCCCGCAAAATGGTCGAGAGAGTGAAGCCGGAAGTTTGGGATATTTTGGCCGAGGTTATCCGCGACCATAATGTTCTGTTAAACCGCGCCCCGACGCTGCACCGCCAGGGCATCCAGGCCTTCCAGCCCGTTCTTATTGAGGGAAGAGCTATTCAAATTCATCCCTTGGTTTGCACGGCTTTCAACGCGGACTTTGACGGCGATCAAATGGCCGTCCACGTTCCCTTGTCCAGCGAAGCCCAGATGGAATGCCGTTTCTTGATGCTGTCCACCAACAATATTAATTCCACATCGAACGGCCGTCCGATCGTCACTCCGACGCAGGACATTGTTTTGGGTTCTTATTACATCACCAAGGAAATGCCGGGTGATAAGGGTGAAGGAAAAGTTTTCTCCAGCGCCCAGGAAGTGGTCATCGCATTTGAATCGCGCCAGGTAGGGAAGCACGCCCGTATCAAGGTCCGCCGCAACGGCAAATTGGTGGAAACCACCGTGGGCCGGGTTTTGTTCAACCAAGTGATTCCGGCTGAATTGCCTTACGTCAACCGTGTCATGACGAAAAAAGAGTTGGGCGATCTGGTGGCTTTGTGCTACGAAAAGCTCGGCCAGGACAAAACCGTCAAGCTTTTGGATGATGTTAAGGAATTGGGATTCAAATTCGCCACGATGGCCGGCATTACGGTCTCGATTGACGACATGCTGATCCCGAAGGACAAAGTCGAGATCTTGAAGCGCTCCTATAAGGAAGTCGCGGAAATCGAGACTCAGTATAAAAAAGGTATCATCACCGCCGGTGAGCGCTACAACAAGGTAATCGACATTTGGACGCATACAACCGATGAAATCGCGGAAGTCATGTTTGAGAATTTGAAACACGATAAACATGGTTTCAACCCCATTTACATGATGGCCGATTCGGGCGCCCGCGGTTCCAAAATGCAGATCCGGCAGCTGGCCGGGATGCGCGGACTGATGGCGAAGCCCCTCCAAAAAATCACGGGGTCCATCGGCGAAATCATCGAGTCGCCTATTACCGCTAATTTCCGTGAAGGTTTGACGGTGTTGGAATACTTCATCTCAACCCACGGAGCCCGAAAGGGGCTGGCGGACACAGCCTTGAAAACCGCCGACGCCGGTTATCTCACCCGCCGTTTGGTGGACGTGGCCCAGGAAGTCATCATCAACGCCGAGGATTGCGGCACGGTGAATGGTATTCGGGTGGGCGCGATCAAAGAAGGAATTGAAATCATCGAGCCTTTGAAAGACCGCATTGTCGGCCGTGTGGTGGTGGACAATGTGGCCAATTTATTGACTTCCGAAGTCATTGTCCGGTCTGGTCAAACGATCACGGAAGATACGGCCGATAAGTTGGAAGAGGCCGGCATCGAACAGATCCGGGTCCGCTCGGTTTTGACCTGCGAACTGGAAAGAGGAGTCTGTGCCAAGTGCTACGGCGTAAGCTTGGCGAACGGCAAGCCCGTTCAAATCGGGGAAGCGGTCGGAATTATCGCGGCCCAATCCATCGGCGAACCGGGCACCCAGCTGACCCTCCGCACCTTCCACGTGGGTGGAGCGGCCAGCCGCGCTTTGGAACAGTCCAAGATTGAATCGGGTAAAAACGGAAAGGTCCGCTTTCATAACTTGAAAGTGGTTGAGAACCGGAATAAAGAATTGATCGTTTTAAACCGCAACGGAGAAATTTCCGTTTACGACGAGAAGGGCAAGGCGATGGAAAACCACGTCGTTCCTTTCGGCTCTACCTTAAAAGTTCACGAGGATAATATTGTTAAGGATGGACAATTATTAGCTCAGTGGGATCTTTATAAAGTTCCCATCTTCACCGAAGTCAGCGGTGTGGTGAAGCTTCAGGATATTATCCGCGGCGTTACGGTCCGCGAAGAAATCGACGCCTCGACCGGTTTGAAGGAAAGGGCGATCATTGAGTACAAGGATGAGAACCTTTCTCCCCGCTGCGTGATCATGGATCCTAAAACCGGGGAGGCCATCAAGAGCTACCGGGTACCCACCGGATCCCTTATCAACGTCAACGACGGCGACAAAATCATGGCCGGGGATATTTTGGCCAAGATTCCGAGAGAAATTTCAAAAACGCGCGACATCACCGGTGGTTTGCCGCGGGTCGCGGAACTTTTTGAAGCCCGCAGGCCGAAGGGCATGGCGGTCATCGCCAAAATCGGCGGTACAGTCAGCTTTGGGATCGCTTCCAAGGGATACCAGAAAGTTTTGATCGCCAACACGGAAGGCAAAAAAACCATCGAGGAAGAGTACGCCATTCCTTACGGCAAACACTTGAATGTTCATGAAGGAGACTTGGTTCGGGCGGGCGATGCCTTGACCGACGGTCCGGTGGATCCCCACGATATTTTGGAAGTCCAAGGGGACGCGGCGGTTCAGGAATATCTCTTGAGCAAGGTTCAAGAGGTTTACCGTCTGCAAGGCGTGAAAATCAACGACAAGCACATTGAAACCATTATCCGCCAAATGATGAGGAAAATCGTGGTTCGGGACCCGGGTGATACCGAGTTCCTCCCGAATCAGCAGGTCGATAAGGGTAAGTTCAAGAAAGAAAACGAACGGGTGCAGGAAAAAGACGGGAAACCCGCCAATGCCAGGCCTATTCTTTTAGGGATTACCAAGGCTTCTTTGGGAACGGAAAGCTTTATTTCGGCCGCCAGTTTCCAGGAAACCACCAAAGTACTTACTGAGGCCGCTGTTTCGGGCAAAAGTGACGAATTGAGGGGATTGAAGGAAAACGTGATTATGGGGCACTTGATTCCAGCTGGTACGGGAAGTGCCTTTTATAAAGGCGTTAAAATTAAGGTGGATGAGCCGGAAGAGGAGCTGCCGGAAGGTATTGCGGCGCCCCCTCCTGCCATGGAAATAGATGACTCAGAATTGAAGGCCGAAGAAGGCGGTTCGGACAAAAAAAGCCTTGACCAGGCCTAGGTCCTTTGGTAGCCTACCCGTCCGCGTTTGAGCCGGGTTGTTGGTAAAAACGGTTATAAAATCCTCCTTTTTGGGGGAAATCGTGAGTACGGTTTCTCTTCAAAATGGTGAGCAACAGGAGGGATTTGCGTGATGATTCCCCCTTGGGGTTAAGCCCCCAGGGTTTTGAACGGAATACTCATTTGGCAAAGGCGGAGCTCACTGTCTTTGC
>CAZHFP010000172.1:0-4711 GCA_964531065.1 uncultured bacterium | reverse complement strand
TTGAAATCGTCTATGACTCGGAAATTCCGAAGTCGGTTGCTATCAACGAGGCCATTGAGATCGTCAAAAGATTCAGTACGGATGAATCCAGCAAGTTCGTGAATGGGATTTTGGACAAGCTGGAGAAACAGAAAATATGAACCACGGAGTGAACGGAGTAACACAGAGTAAGGATTTTCATAATCATTTCGAGCTTTACTCTGTTCACTCTGTGTAACTCTGTGGTTGATGGATTGGCTGGGGGATAGAAGTGGAAATTGACATACCGGAGGACATCCGGTCCTTTATTGATGAGGTGGTTGATTCCTTCGTGATGTGGGACTTGTTGATCTTTTTCTCCAAAAAGATCGGCGAGTTGGAAACGCCGTCTCGGGTCGCCCAGATGCTGGGCCGGCCGGCGGACGAATTAAAAAAACCCGTCCTGAAGCTGGAAAAATTAGGATTGATGGCTTCGGAAAAGCGTATGGACGGAGAGATGGCCTGCCGGCTGGAGCCAAAGTCAGGCCGTTATTCACTGCTTCAGCAATTTTGGGCTTATAACGAAAGCCAGGAAAACCGCCTGCGAATCCTCAGTTATCTTCTGCAAAAGAAAATACGCTAAAGAACGTCGTCCGTCGTTCGCTCTCTGTCGTCCGGAAAAAATCAACCTCGCGGTTTATTCGGGAATGATGCGTTTTCTTTTTGTTTTAAGCCTTTGCGGCGACCGGACGACGGACGACGAAGGACGGAATTCTCCGGCCTTTTCCCATTACTCCCATGATAAAATACTCCCGTTCCAAATCGTTTCCCCGCGGGGTCTTATGCGCTACGGTCTTTTCTCGGACGTTCACAGCAACTTGGAAGCCATGACGGCGGTGGCTAAGGCCATGAAGGCGGAAGGGGCGGAGGAATTCCTCTGTCTCGGAGATTTTGTCGGTTACTATTCCAACCCCATTGAAGTCATCGAGCTGATTGAGTCCCTGAACTGTTGGAAGTTAGTCCTCGGAAACCACGACGCGGCCTGCATCGGCAAGACTCCCTTGTCTAAATTCAACGCGCCCGCCGCCGAAGCCATCCAATGGACCAAGGCCCGCTTAAAGCCCAAGCACTACCAATTTCTTCAAAATTTACGGTTGCATGAGGAGATCGGCGAAATCCAATTGGTCCATGCCTCGCCCTTTCAAAGCGAGGAATGGCATTACCTAACCCAAAAGGAGGATGTGGAGCGCAACTTCCGCTACTTCCAGGGATTTATCTGCTTCTTCGGCCACGTGCATAAGCCTTACATCGCTGAGCAAAAACCCGACGGATCGGTGGAAATTTTGGAAGCGCAGGAACACACCCTTCAAAAAGACTGCCGCTACCTGGTGAACGTGGGCAGTGTGGGCCAGCCCCGGGACGGGAATCCCCAAACCTGCTATGTGATGTACGATTCCAATTCAAAGAAACTTTCCATCCGCCGGATCGATTACGATTACCAGACGACCGTCAAGAAAACCCTCGAAGCCGGCCTGCCCGAATACCTCGCCCAAAGACTCAAGACGGGGAAGTAGAACCAAAACCTCAACCCAAGCGTCCAAATGAATAGTTAAAATTATTTCCCTCGCCCCTTGCGGGAGAGGGACAAAGGGTGAGGGGTGATGGGACGGATTCTGAAGGATTTTGCCCGTTCGTTGCGGCGCAACCAAACGGACGCGGAACAGAAGCTTTGGGTTCTTTTGCGCTCCAAAAGGTTTAAGGACGTTAAGTTCCGCCGCCAACAGCCTTTGGATCCTTACATTGTCGATTTCTGCTCTTTCGAGAAAATGCTGGTTATTGAATTGGACGGCGGCCAGCACGCGAAAAATCAGGAAAAGGATAGTAAAAGGACAAAATTCCTAGAGTGTGAAGGCTATCGAGTGATTCGGTTTTGGGATCATGAAGTGTTGACGAATTTCGAAGGGGTTTTGGAAAAGATACTTCAATATCTAAGATAATCACCCCTCACCCTTTATCCCTCTCCCGCAAGGGGCGAGGGAAGAACCCAAAAAGCAAACCCTTACCCTACTCCCTCCCGCAAGGAAGCAGGGGAGATGGAATATTCAGGTTGAGTTCCCACGCCCCTTGCGGGAGAGGGTAGGGTGAGGGGTGAAGTTTGCCGCAGAAATCCTGATGACTTTTAATTAGGTTTTTGTTTTAGAATAAGAACCCATGAAAGACAAAACGCCCTCATCCGAAACCAAAAAGCGCGTGGAAAAGCTCCGCGAGACCATCCGGCACCACGACAAGCTCTACTACGACCAGGCGAACCCTGAAATCACCGATTTCGAATATGACCGCCTCTACCGGGAACTCAAGGACCTCGAAAAGGAATATCCCGTCCTCGTTACCCGCGACTCGCCCACCCAAAAAGTTTCCGAATCCACCGGCAAGCACTTCAAGACCATCGCCCACCGGGTGCCCATGCTGTCCTTGGATAACACCTACTCCCTGGAAGAACTTAAGGAATTTGACGAAAGGGTCCTGAAGGGTTTGGGAGGGGAAAAATACCAGTATGTCTGCGAGCTGAAGATCGACGGCGTCAGCATCGAGTTGGTTTATGAAAAGGGAGAGCTGACCCACGCCATCACCCGGGGAGACGGTGAAAAAGGCGATGATGTGCTGGAAAACGTCCGCAACATTAAAGGTCTTCCTTTCAAGTTAAAGGGAGCGAATATCCCCAATCGCGTGGAAATCCGGGGCGAAGTTTTTTTCACCGCGAAGGATTTTGAGACTGTGAACCAGGAAAGGGAAGAAGCGGACCTGCCCCTCTTCGCCAATCCCCGCAACACGGCTTCGGGAACGCTTAAGACGATTGATCCCGCCGAGGCCGCGAAAAAACCGCTTCATATCCTCCTCTATTATGTTTTCTCACCTGACAAACTCCCTTTTGACACCCAAGACGAAAGCCTGGAGTGGCTCAAAAAAATGGGCTTCCCCGAAGACGCCCATTACCGCCTTTGCAAGAATATCGACCAGGTCTATGGCTACTGCGAAGAGTACCAGGCGAAGCGGGACAAGATCGGGTTTGACTGCGACGGAGTGGTACTCAAGATCAACCGGTTTGACCAGAGGGAAAAACTGGGAACGACCTCCAAGATTCCCCGTTGGGCTATCGCTTTTAAGTTCGCGGCCCAGAGGGGCGAAACCACACTCAAAGCCATTACCCTCCAGGTAGGCCGTACCGGCGCCATCACACCGGTGGCGGAACTGGAGCCGGTCTCGCTGGAAGGCACCACGGTCAGCCGGGCCACGCTCCATAATGAGGATGAGATCAAACGCAAGGATTTGCGGGTGGGAGACCGGGTCATCGTCGAAAAGGGCGGAATGGTCATCCCCAAGATCCTCCAGTCCCTGCCGGAAAAACGAAAGGGCTCGGAAAAAATATTCAAGATGCCGACAACCTGCCCGGTCTGCGATTCCAAACTCGAACGGGAAGAAGGGGAAGTTGCCTGGCGCTGTGAGAACGCCGCCTGCCCCGCCCAGGTGGAAAGGCGCATCGAGCATTTCTGCGGACGCGACGCCATGGATATCCGGGGAGCCGGCCCCGCCGTTGTGAAACAGCTGTTGGCGGAAAAATTGATCAAAGATTACGCCGGTCTTTACGAATTGAAAGAATCGGACGTGTCCGAATTGGAACGGAAAGCGGAAAAATCCGCCCAGAACCTCATGGGGCAAATTGAAGAAAGCCGCAAACGCACCTTGGGCAGACTCCTGTTCGGCTTAGGGATAAGGCACGTGGGTGTCCATGTGGCTGAGATATTGGCTTCCCGTTACAAAGACCTTTGGTCCGCCGGTGAAGCCTCGGAAGAGGAACTGACGGCCATCGACGGCATTGGGCCCATTGTGGCCCATTCCATCGCCGCTTTTTTTTCCAACCAGGCCAATGTCAAAATCCTCAAGAAACTGGAAAAGGGCGGAGTGAACGTCAAAAGATTGAAAGAAGAGGAGCCTTCGGGGGAACAGCCCTTCCAGGGAAAAACTTTTGTGTTCACGGGAGAGCTAAAAGGCTACAGCCGATCCGAGGGAGAGGGAATCGTCAAGAAGCTGGGAGCCAAGGCCTCGGGTTCGGTTTCAAAACTTACGACTTATGTGGTGGCGGGGGAAGCCGCGGGAAGCAAACTGAAAAAGGCCAAGGAACTGGGCGTGGAGATCCTCAGCGAGGAAGATTTCGAGAAACTAATTAAAAAATTTAAGGTTTAACCACGAAGGCACGAAGACAAGGAGGGCAAGATGTTAATCGGAAAAATATTTTTAAGGTGTCCTTCGTGGTCTTGGTGTCTTCGTGGCAAAGATATTTTTTTAGTTTTTTGTTTCTGTGTCTTTTCTGTGTCATTTCTTTCGGCGGCTCCCACGCCTTCAGTGGACTCGGCTTTTGACGCCGCGGCCAAGGCCCTTGACCAATCCAAAGACGAAGTCCAAAAATTCAAGGACGTTTGGGACAAAACCCGGCTCGAAACCACCCTTTACGACCAAAGGGCCAAGCGGGCCTTTAAAAAATATGTTAAAGCGGTGAAGGGGGCCCGGGAAACGGCGAAAGAACAAAAAGAAAAGGCCGAGCTGGAATTCCAACTGGCGGTTGAGAAAAGAAAGTTGGCTTATAACGAGTGGCAGGCGGCCCAGCTTCGGCTGATGGCCAGCGAATCCCAGGTCAAGGCCCTGGACCAGGACAAGGATTCGGAAGCGATCCGGGAAAAAATTAAACAACTAGAAG
>CAZHFP010000171.1:0-4885 GCA_964531065.1 uncultured bacterium | reverse complement strand
ATCGCTCCGCCTCCGGATTTAGCCGAGCAAATGACCCCCTCCGCGTCCGGCGCTCCTATGGTGCCGCCGCCTCCGGCCAGCGCTAATAACACGCCCGCCGCTGTTCAGGCCCCCCCCATTCCCGTGAATGTCACGCCGACAGCGGATCAGCAGAACGCGGTTAAAAAATTGGATAGTGTCAGCGGGGATATTGACGGCATGCAGGCTCCTCCCTTGGATTTAGGACCGGATCTTTCTAATCCCTCGGCTTTTGACGACATGAGCGGCGTTGGAAAATCCACGACCAAAGACACCGGCGCCAAAAACGCTCCGGCGAGTTCGGGTTTAGCCATTCCAGCCCTGAAGGATTCGGATGTGACCCCGCCCAAGGATTTGGACTTGCCCCCCATTGACGACCTGGGGAACGTGAATCTCGACTCCAGGAACAAATAAAGACAATTTTGAATTTTGAGTTTTTAATTTTGAATTAAGGTTATTTTCGCGAAGCGAAAATTTCAACCATTCAAAATTCAGAATTAAGAATTTAACATTTGAGCCGGATTGCCTTCCAAGGAGGCTCTTAAATGCCAATCCAAGCGGCCATCTTCACCGTCGGAGACCGTTATTCAACGGGCCTATCCAAGGATGAAGCGGGTGATATTCTCAACGCTTCCTGCTTGAAAATGGGCTGGGAAATCGTGGCCCGCCAGGCGATGGGGGACGCCGAGCAGGATTTGGTCCAGGCTTTGGTCGCCACCGCCGACAGCGGGACGGTGGACGTGATTTTCACCGTCGACGGCATCGGGATCCAGGTTAAGGACCGCGTTCCCGAGGCGATGTACCAGGTTTGCGAAAAATGGGTTTCCGGTTTGTCCGAACTGATCCGAAGCAAGGCCTATGAAAAGACTCCCCTGGTGGCCCTCACCCGCGGGGCCGCGGGCATCCGCGGCAAAGCCTTGATCATCAATATGCCCGGTTCCCCCACGGCGGTGAAGGATTCCATGGATGTTTTGAGGCCCGTCCTGCGCCAAGCCGTGGAACAGATCAAGGGCGCGTCCGCTTAAATAAAATCTTGATACTCACCACCAAGACTCCAAGACACCAAGAAAGGATTTTTTGATGTCATTGCGAGGAGCGAAGTTCGCGACGCGGCAATCTCAGTTCTTGGGTGGTTTTGGTTTTATTTTGATGATACAGATTTCATGGTTGTCTCAAACTTGCTCGGCTGATTCCATCAACAAAAATAAACCCTTTACCCATCTTTCCCCGGCGGCATCTATGAAAAAACTTGAGCACGACAAAGACTATGTGGAGCTGTCATCGTTTCCTGGCGTCCATATCGACTTGAAATACGCAACGGCTGATAACTTCATGAGGGTCAATCTCTATGGGCCCGTGACCCAATGCTTCCTGCATCAGGACTCTGCCAAGAAATTCAAACAGGCTATTGGAAATTTAAAGAAGACGAGACCAGGTTGGTCTTTTATCGTCTTCGACGCCCTGCGCCCCCGCTCGGTCCAGTGGAAAATGTGGGATCACGTGAAGGACACGCCCCAACGAAAATACGTGGCGAACGCGGAGATTGGTTCGCCCCATAATTACGGGATGGCCCTGGACTTGGGACTCCTGGACGAAAAGGGGAAGCTGGTGGATATGGGGACTGGGTTTGACTCATTCTCGCCCGTATCCGAACCGCGTCTGGAAGTGAAGTTTCTAAAAGAAGGGAAGCTGACCCAGCGCCAGTTAGGAAATCGGCTCATTCTCCGGAAAGTCATGACGGAAGCGGGGTTCCTCCAGCTTTCTCACGAATGGTGGCACTACAACGCCCTTCCCGAGCCGGAGATCCGGAAGAAATATAAAATTGTTGAATAAAATTTGGGTGTTTCTGGGCGGATTGTTGTCTTTAATTCCCAATTACTAACTCCTAACTACTAATTCCGACGAAGGGATTTAATCACCATTGGGCGATTAAAACCCTTCGTCGGGGTAGGCTTCCTTGTCCGTGGCGGGTTTCTTCTCTTGGCCTTCGGGCGCGGTTTCATCCTCCGCGGCGGGGGTAGTCGAGGCGGTAGGAGCGGCAACCACCGGCTGGGAATCCATTTCCAAAATATCCCCGCCCGCCGGGGAAGCGTTGTTATTGCCGCTGTTCGTATCCTCCCCTGAAACACCGCCGCCGGCCCCGGTATGAAGATTGCAAAACTTGGTGGGGGCCGTTTCTTTCTTAAAAACTTCATCCCGCGTGCGGGGGCAGTTGGCGCCGGCCAAGAGGCCTGAATCCAAGCAGATCTTTTTCGTCACGAAATCCGTGTCCGATCCTTTGGGGGGCTCGAAATCCTTCGCGGGTTTTCCCGCGGTGGCGGCTTTCATGAACTCAGCCCAGATGGGAGCCGCGGTTTCTCCGCCCGTTTGCTTTTTACCCAAACTCTGACGTTCGTCGTATCCCACCCAAACGCCGCAGGTTAGGTCGGGGATGAAACCGATGAACCAGGCGTCCACGTTGTCGTTGGTGGTTCCGGTCTTGCCCGCGGCGGGATAGGTGAACCCCAGCCGCCGGATGATGCGGCCTGTTCCATAATCAATAACGTCTTTCATCGTATGCGTCATGATATAGGCCACCCGGGGGTCCAAAACCGCCTGAACGACGGGCGTATTATTTTCCAGGACATGGCCCGAGGAATCTTTCACCGATAGGATGCCGAAGGGCTCCACCCGGACGCCCTGGTTGTCGAAGACCGAGAAGGCCTGCACCATTTCGCTCAAAATGACTTCGGACGTCCCCAATCCCAAGGACAGATTCGGTTTGATGTCGGTGGTGAGGCCGAGCCTGCGGGCCAGGCTGACCACGGGCTGGATGCCGAGTTTTTCCAAAAGTTTGATCGTGACCACATTAATGGAATACATCAAGGCGGTGTGGAGGGTGGTCGGGCCCCGGAATTTAGTGGAGAAGTTGGTCGGCCGCCAGGGTTTTCCCGTCGAAGGATCGGGATAGACCACCGGGGAATCGAGGAAAACATCGGCCATGGTAAAGCCGTTCTCGATGGCGGCGGCGTAAATGATGGGCTTGAAGGAAGAGCCGGGCTGGCGTTTCGCTTGGATGGCCCGGTTAAAGACGCTCTTGCGGTAGTCGATGCCCCCGATCATGGCGCGGATGGCGCCGGTGTGGGGATCAATGGCCAGGAGCGCTCCTTGGATGGGCTGATCCACGGGGATATTCGTCAGGCGGTTTTTGCGGGCCATGATCTCGGCGTTCTCCAAGCCCTTCGACAGCGCCTTTTGCGCCGCTTCCTGAAGCTTGAAGTCCAGGGTGGTATAAACCGAGAGCCCGCCTTTATAGACGGCGTTGGAGCCATAGCGGGCCTCTAATTGCTGGCGGACATACTCCACAAAGTAGGGCGCGTTTTGAACCTCGATTTTTTTAAGCTCGATGGGCGTGTTCTTGGCCTCGGTAGCCTCCTGCAAAGTGATAAAAGATTTTTCCGCCATGGTGCTTAAGACCAAATTGCGCCGGCTCAAGGCCGCTAAGGGGTGTTTGTAGGGATCGTAATCATTCGGAGCCTTGGGAAAACTGGCCAGCATGGCGCATTCGGGCAGGGTCAATTCCTCTACGTGCTTGCCGAAATAGGTCCGGGCCGCCGATTCCACTCCGTAGGAAGCTTCCCCGAAATATATCTCGTTCAAGTACATTTCGAGAATCTGTTTTTTCGTGTAGTTGCGTTCGATCTGGAGCGCCAGCAGGGCTTCCCTGATCTTCCGGGTCAAGGTTTGCTCGTGGGTTAAAAAGAGGTTCCGGGCCAATTGCTGGGTAATGGTGCTGCCGCCCTGAATCCGGTTGTGGTGGGCGATGTTATTGAGAAAGGCCCGAAGGATCCCTAATGGATCCACGCCGTAATGCTGGTAAAACCGGTCGTCCTCGATGGCGATGACCGCGTCCTGGAGGGTCTGGGGAATTTTTTCCAGGGGAACAATGGTCCGCTGCTCCAGCCAAAGCTGGCTGATGAGGTCGCCGTTGATGTCGAAGATGCGGGTGGCTTCGGAGGGCTTGAACTCGTTCAAGTTGGTAATGTCGGGCAGGTCCTGGAGCTGGGCGTAAAGCACGCCGCCTAGGATGCCCACGAGGGCGAAGCCGATGGCGAAGACGGCTTTTAAAAAAGTGAGGAACGGGGTTTTGGCTTTTTCGATCGGCAAATTAATTCCTTGGAGATATTCTGGTTTCGAGCGGTTCATTATAGCCACCCAGCCCACTTTTCAACAGCCTGTTAGAACACCTTTTGTTATCATGTGGCCCTATGAAAACCACTTTTTCCAAAACTCCCGAACAGCAATTGGAAGAAATTCTTAAAGGGACCGCTGAGGTTATCTCCAAGCACGAACTGCTGGAGAAATTGAAAGAGTCCCATAAGGAAGGCCGCCCGCTGAAGGTGAAATGGGGCGCGGACCCTTCCGCTCCCGACATCCATCTGGGCCACACGGTGGTTTTGCGCAAGCTCCGGACCTTTCAGGATTTGGGACACACCGTACAATTCTTAATCGGCGATTTCACTGCCATGATCGGCGACCCCACGGGCAAATCCGCCACCCGCAAACCCCTCACAAAGGAAGAAGTGGATGCCAACGCGAAAACCTATTTGGAGCAGGTCTTTAAGGTGCTGGATAAGGAAAAAACCGAAGTCGTTTACAACAGCCATTGGTGTGGGCCCATGTCCTTCGGGGACGTGATCCGCCTGGCCTCCCGCTACACCGTCGCCCGTATCCTGGAACGGGATGATTTTACCAACCGCATGAAAGAACAAAAACCTATCAGCCTGCACGAGCTTCTCTATCCTTTGATTCAGGGTTACGACTCCGTGGTGATGAAGTCGGATGTGGAGATGTGCGGCACGGACCAGAAATTTAACTGCCTGGTGGG
>CAZHFP010000170.1:0-4897 GCA_964531065.1 uncultured bacterium | reverse complement strand
AAGGTGGATTTAACAGGCTGATGAAAAAGTCCAAGAACCGGACTTTTTCCTATCTTCGTCGCGAATCACCCCTTCAAAAACAAGGGGTTCAATTCGATTCGCTCCTAACCCGGGGCTGTTGACAGGGTGATAAAACACTTTTTCAGCGCCCCGTTAAAGAGGGGCCATTATAGTTAGAATTTATTTTTTGGGGGAGATGTGTTAAAAAATTAGTTAAAGCGTTTTAATATTTTTTCTGTTTTTAGGATGTTGTAGGGCGGGTCTTAGACCCGCCCAAGGTTTTTGCCGTTTGTCCTTGGGTTTAAGGTTATGTAGGGGCTAGATTCATCAAGCCCTTGGGCGTCATGAATGCCGCCCCTACAGAACCATTCGACGTCCCAACTTAGTAAAAACTCCCGGGCCGCCTCTGGGCGAGGAGGCGGTAATCCTTTTTCTCAAGCGCCTGGACGATCTTATCACGGTTGGAATAGATCGATCCGCCCCTGGTTAAATTCCGATAAATAAACCCGGACTGAAACCACAGATTGGCGGTCAAACAAACCAGGGCGAAAGTTTTCCATTCGGTCTTGGCGGCAAGCCTGCTCCAAACATAAAAATATCCAATCACCGTCAAAGGAAGAAACAGGTAGTACATATGAGCCGCGGGACCCGTGGTGGTAAACCAAAAGCAAACCCAGGTCCAAAGAAATGACCCGCAGACGATGGTTTGAACCAGCCTTGCCCCGGGGTGCCGGACATCCTTGAACCAGCCATAGATCAAAAGAATGAAGGGCTGCACCCAGCCCATCAGGGTAAGAAAAGCCGCCGGCGGGACCAGCCACAAAAGCCCCTCAAAGAAAGCCTTTCGTTCGCCTGTCCCCGAGCCCAGAAACCTCGGCATCTCAAAACAGGGAAAGGAAAAGTAACGGCCCATAATGTTAAAAAATTCTTTAAAGTTTCCAACGTTAAAGGCAACAGCCACTTGGGAGAATCCCTCCGAGCCTCGGTGAAACCCAAATTGAAAGAACGTGGGCAGCAATAACACCAGGGGGAGAATCGCTCCCGCCAGAAATCCAAAAATTTCTATCCAGCTTGTGTCAATCCCTTCTTTGCGCCGCCAAATGAAAGCTCCCAACGTAAAAATTGGCAGTAACACCCAGGATCCATGAAATTGCATATTCCAAAATAATCCAAAACCCATCATCCCGAAGGCAAGACCCGCTGAAATTTTCTTCAAGGAAAAACCCGGAAGCGTTTCGAAAAATCCGACAAAAAATATAACACTCCCCAACAGAAGATAGGAGGGGTTGAACACGTGGGTGGAACGGTTGAGGGTCCATGGCAAAAGAGCGGTCCAAGTCAAAACAAAGGGAAAGGACAATTCAGGGAGGCGCTTGGTGATGTACCAAGCCAAAAGAGCAAGCGCGGAGAGGGACAATAGGTTCAGTAAAAGAAAGGGCGCCTCGGGGATTGGCAAAAGATAAAAGGGTAGACCGACCGCCAATCCTTCCAAAGCTCCCGGTATTTGCGAATGAAAATTTGTTTCCAGGTTGTATTGGTCCGGGCCAAAGGTTGGCCAGGTTCCGGTGGTGTAGGACTTCAAGCCAATAAGGTAAGTTTGAAGGGCGTCATTCTCGATTTCGTTGGAGCCGAAAAAGGTGAGGGACAACCCAAAAAGGGTTCGGAAGGCAAACAGAAACAAAAGCAGAAGAATTAATTTCATGCGCTTGGACATTTTTCCGCCAGAATCCTTTTCATTTTCAATTTCCCTCTCCCCTTGCGGGAGAGGGACCAAGGGTGAGGGGGGCCGTTAGGATCTAAAACCACCCTCATCCTGTGCCAATTTTGGATATTCAGCCAAAATGATATTGGCACAATACCGATGTCCAATATTTTAATAGATTGTCGGTATGTCCTTCTCCCCTCCAGGGAGAAGGGAAATGCATGAAATTCACGAATCATGATTAACTTAACGCCTTTTGGTAAATGTCCTTACTTCTTCCCCAACATTCCTATGACCCTCTTCGCGATGTCTTTGGCTTCCAAATGGTCCATACAGGCCATCAGAGGGCATTCGTCCAGCCCACAGTGGTTGCAGGGCACTTCCACATAAGCGGCTTCGTGAGGCTTCCGGTAGGGAAACCAAATTTCGGGTTCCCCCGGTCCAAATATTCCCAGAGTAGGCGTTCCTACCGCCGGCCCCACATGCATGGGTCCCGCGTCATTGGAAACCAAAACATCGGCCGAGGCTATAAAGGCCATGAGGCCTCTTAAATTGGGCTGATTAATCAAGAGCCAATCTTTATCCATGTGTTTTTCAAACTCAGCGATCAGATCCTCTTCCTTGGGGCCGAAAATATAAAGGGGACGCACCCCTTCCCTTTTTAGCCAATGGCCCAGTTCGATAAAGCGTTCCAGGGGCCAGTGCTTTGCCGGCCAGGAAGCGCCAGGGGTAATGGCCGCGACCTTCTGGCCCGCTTTGATTCCCGCGCGATCAAACAATTTTCGAGCATGTTCTTTTTCATCTTCCGATACTTGAAGGGAAGTTTGGTAGAAACCATTTGTCGAAATGCCCAGAGCCCTTAGTTGATCCAAATAGGCCTCTGTCACCTTACGGCGGCCCGAGGGGAGGGGATCGGAAGAAGGTTTCGCAATGACGTTATAAGCCCAGGACCGTCCCCGCCTCTCAAACCCAACCCGGACCTTCGCCCCGCTCCAATAGCTCGTCTGGGCTGTCCGGGGATTGCCGAACAGGTCCAAGACCGCGTCGAATTTTCTTTTTCGTAATTCCCGGTAAAATCCTAAAAGATAAAAGGGATTGTTCTTTCGCTTCGCGTCGAAAGAAATGACTCCGGCCACCTGGGGATGATGTTCCAGCGATTCGGCGTAATGGCTTTCCGTCAAATACCACACCTGGGCTTGTGGATTATTTCCATGAATGATTTCAGCCAAACCCGTAGCCAGGATCAGGTCGCCTAAGAAACGGGGCCGGAGAATAAGGATCTTTTCGAAGGAGGGCATTCTTATATTGCCACCGATCGCTTCAGCAGCTTCTTCAATGCCTTCAGAACATCCTCCGGCTGCAGGGCCACCATGCACTCATGCTTCTTTTCCACGCAAACCGACAGACCGCAGGGACGGCAGGGAACTTCCTTCATCACCACGGGGTGTTTTTCCATCGAGTAAGGATGCCAGCGGCTGACTTCTTCCGGCCCCCAAACGGTTAAAGTGGGGGTTCCCACCGCCGCGGCCAAGTGCCGGGGCCCCGAATCCACGCTTAAGACCGCTGACGACTTCTTATAGAGTCCCATCAAGGAGAGCACGGACCTTCCGGAATAAACCGGCAGGCTCTTCCCCAATTCCCTCTCGATTTTTTCCAGTCCCTTGCGTTCCAGCGGAGCGCAGGTGAAAAAAAGCTTCAAGCCGTTGGCTGACAGTTCCTTCAAAACGGAGGCCCATTTTGCCGGGTACCATTCTTTGGACTCACAGCTGGCGAAGGGATTCACCGCTACAACGATGTCGTTTTTATCGAAACGATGGGCCCGCCAAAAGGTATCGGCATATTGAAAGGCCTCGCCCGGCACCCGCCAGTAGCCCCCCTCCCGGTCATGAGGTTTGGTTTCCAGGCCGATCAGGTTCAGGACCCGGCGGTCTAACTCAACCGCCGCAACTTTCAATTCATCGTCAGCCTTGGCCTTCAAATCGTAAAAACTTTGGAGGGACGGGAGGCCCAATCCGATTTTGTACGCTGGTTTTCCCCAGGAGATCAATTGGGCGCTGCGGTGGGAGGCCGAGAGGTCAATGGCCAGGTCAAAATGCCTTTTCTTCAGGGCGCTGACCAAGCGGTGATTTTTCCAAAAACGGACAAAGAAACCCTGCCGGTCGATGGCGCCCCGGTGGTAAGCCATCACTTCATTGGCCCATCCGGAAACTTTATAAAGTTCATGGGCCGGGGGTTGGATGAGGGCCGTAATCCAGGCCTTCGGAAAGGCTTCTCGGAGCGCCTCAAAACAGGTTCCCGCCAGAATGGCGTCGCCCAGGGGCCTCAATTTAACCGCAAGGATTCGTTTCAAAAAAATCCCCCTAAAGACTCATTAGCCACAGATGAACACAGATTAACACGGATAACAATTAGGATTGATTTCTTCTTTAAACCAAAAACTTATCGGTGTTAATCCGTGTTCATCGGTGGCTAAAAATGGATTGGTAGGCTTTCGGCTTTTATTTTGTGGGGTTTTCTCAATTGTTTTTGGGCGGCCTGGAACACTTCCTCCACTGAAATCTTGTTCAAGCATAGATAGCCGATGGGGCAGGTCCTTTGAAAACAGGGACTGCATTCCACCTGGTGGTAAATAACCTCGTGGCCTACCCCAAAGGGCCTGGTCCAGATGGGCGAGGTGGAACCAAATAGCGCCACCGTCGGAGTCCCCGCGGCGGCGGCCACATGCATGGGCCCCGTGTCATTGGTGATGAGGATCTTACAATGGGCCAGCATGGCCGCCAAAATCGTAGGAGAAGTTCTTCCCGCCAAAAGGTGAAGACGGGAAGAGTCTTTCGAGGAGGCCCCAACTTCCAACAGGGGCTCTAAATAGGCCGCCTCTTCCAATCCTCCAAGGATGAGAATGGATTCCGTTCGTTCCTTCAGTAATTTTCTAATGAGTTCTTTCCAATAGGGCAGGGGCCAGCGCTTGGCTTCTCCATAAGTCGCTCCCGGGGCCAGGGCGATAAAGCTTTTGCCGGAAACTCCGTTATCATTCCAAACCCGGCGCAGTTCCCTCTCAGCGTCCTTCGTGACCGGGGCTTGAAGCCGGGCGGTCTTCCCGGCGGTCCCTGGCGCGTCAAATCCTTTCCTGGCGAGTTCCAGGTATTCCCAAACCAAATGCTTTTGCCGGGGGTTGGGATGGGGCACCACATGGGT
>CAZHFP010000169.1:0-4921 GCA_964531065.1 uncultured bacterium | reverse complement strand
GACGGATCGGGGAAATCCACCCAAATCCGCCTTTTAAAGCGCTGGCTGGAACTGGAGGGCTATAAGGTTTTTTTCACCGAGTGGAATTCCTCCGAGTTGGTCAAAAAAGCCACTCGGAAGGGCAAGAAGAAAAAACTCCTGACCCCCACCACCTTTTCGCTGATCCACTGCACCGACTTCGCCGACCGCTACGAACGGCAGATCCTCCCGCTTTTAAAGGGAGGCTATATTGTCCTGGCGGACCGCTATGTCTATACCGCCTTCGCCCGGGACTCGGTCCGGGGCTGCGACAAGGACTGGCTGAGAAAGCTTTACCGTTTCGCCCGCAAACCCGACATCACCTTCTTTTTTCAAGTTCCTCTGGAGGTCGCACTAGGCCGGATTTTGGAAGGCCGCCCAGCCCTCAAATATCACGAGGCAGGAATGGACATGGAATTTTCCAAGGATCCTTACGAATCCTTTCGGATCTTCCAGGGTAAGATTTATGAGGAATATGGGCGCATTTTCAAAGAGTTCCCCGCCGAAATGATAAACGCCACCGAACCTTCTGAAGAACAGCAGGCTTCGATGAGGGAAATCGTCAAAAAGCAGATTGACCTGAAACAATTTAAATTGAAACGAGGATTACGCCCATGAGAACCAAACGTTTTTACGGAAAAGGCCTGCCGAATATCGACCCCTCGCTTTTAAAGGGCAACCTCATCGTGATTGAGGGCTCCGACGGAGCAGGCCGGTCCACTCAAATCAGCTACCTGCTCAATTGGCTGGAACGCAAGGGTTTCCCGACGGTCGTGGTGGGCTTAAAGCGCTCCGAACTGGTGGGAGAAGCCCTAGCCGAAGCCATGAAGGGCAACACGCTGAACGCCATCACCTTGAATCTTTTTTACGCCACCGACTTCGCGGATCAATTGGAAAGGGTCATTATTCCCGCCTTGAAGGCGGGTTTCGTGGTCCTGGCCGACCGCTATATTTACACCCTGATGGCGCGCGACATCGTCCGAGGTTCCTCCACCGATTGGCTCAAGGAAATTTACGGCTTTGCCCTGGTGCCGGACGCTGTTTTTTACCTGAACGTGAGCCCTAAGATATTGGCCGAAAGAAATTTCAGCAAAAGGGGCTTTTTAGACTATTGGGAATCCGGCATGGACATTCAAAGGGTCGGCGGTATGTACGATAATTTTGTCAAGTATCAGGGGCGTTTGCACAAGGTATTCCAAAATTTACAGCGGGAATTTAATTTTTACTCCGTTCAGGGAAGCCGTTCGCCCGTTTCCATCGCCAGGGAAATCCGGGGGAGGGTGGAAAAAATATTGACCGCCACCATGATCGCGGAAAAGGCCGAACGAGCCGTCAAGGCGGAAAAAGCCAATCCCCTTTCGGTGAAAGAACCCCAACCCGGGGGGATAGATAAAACTCCGGCCGAATCCACGTTGGAAAAACCAAAAGCCTAAGGACTCAAAAACCTTTACGCTAGGCCCTTAATCCGAAGCGGCCAGGCTCACTGTAAAGACGCTGCCTTTGCCTTCCTCGCTCTTGAGCGAGACCTCGCCCCGCATTTTTTCCACCAGGTGTTTCACGATAGCCAGCCCCAGCCCCGTACCGCCCGCTTCCCGGTTTCGGGCCGCGTCCACGCGGAAAAACCTCTCAAAAACCCTGCTTTGGACTTCCTTGGGGATTCCAGGACCGTTGTCCTCCACTGAAAACTCAACCCTTCCATTTTCCCTTGGACCGCAATAAAGGCGGATGTCGCTTTTTTTCGGCGAATACTTCACGGCGTTGTCCAGCAGGTTTTCCAACACATGAAAAAGTCCGTCCCGATGGGCGTTCAGCCGGATGCCGGCCGGAATTTCCTGGCTGATCTTGATTTCCTTAGACTCCCATTTCGCCCGGAGCAGTTCAACCGCTTGCTGGGCCACATCGGACAACTCCACCGGTTCCAGCGAAGAGATATACCCTCCGCTTTCAATTTTGGACAATTCCAGCACGTCCGTGATCAGGGCGTGAAGCCTTTGGGCCTGGTCGGATATTTTCTGGAGGAATTGGCCCCGGTTTTTCTTATCGTCAATGGCCCCCTCCAGCAGGGTTTCCACGTAACCCAATATGGCGGTCAAAGGGGTTTTTAATTCATGGGACACATTGGCCACAAATTCGGTTCTCATACGCATCAAGCGCTTGATGGAAGTGATATCGGAAAAGACCACGATCTGGCCCAGGTGATTGCCCTTTTCCACCCGGATGGCCGCCACGCTGACGGCGAAGGTTTTTTCATCCTGGCCCGACAAATCAATTTCACCGCTGGCCAGGCCTCCCTCTTTTTTCGAGAAGGTAAGCAAGTCCGCCAAGACCGGATTGCGGACCACTTCCAGGTAAAGCTTGCCCAAACTGTCTTTCTCGGCCATTCCCAGGATTTTTTCGGCGGATGGATTCATCAGGACAATACGGTCCGCTTGGTTTAAAAGAAGAACTCCCTCGCCCATGCTGTTGAGGATGACGTTCAGCATGGATTCGTTGGAGCCAAGCCTCTGGAGCATTTCATCAAAATTACGGCCCGGGATGAAAACGTCCCTCGTATCGGAAGGGACCCGGGCGGAATCAGCTCCACCCTGTCCCGAAGCTACGGGCGGATCTTTCCCTGGAGTCTGCGGCAGCCCCGTCATCGCCCGGCCCAGCGCCCAAAACACCGCTCCTCCGCCTAAAAATAATAAAATCCCTCCCCCTCCCGCCAGGTGAACCCCGTAAAAAAGACCGCCCAAGCCCAGGGCACACAAGAGGATCAGCGAGGGCAGACGAGAGGATGGTGGCATGGGACGGGTCTTTCTGAAATTTACGCTTCGTCTTTAAAAAGGTATCCATATCCCTTAACGGTCTGGATATGCTTTTCATAGGCACCGAGCTTTTCCCTTAAGCGCCTGACGTGGACATCGACCGTGCGGGTGGTACCGAAATAATCATAACCCCAAACGTTGTTGAGTAACACATCCCTGGAAAGGACGCGCCCAGCGTGGGTTAAAAAATAGTCTAAAAGCTCGAATTCCTTAGCGGTCAACCCCATCTTCTTGCCCTTAAGCGTGACCTCGTGTTTCGTCCGGTCGAGGGTTAAGTCCTTGAATTTTTGGACCGTCTCGCCTTCCTGGGCCTTACTAAAGCGGCGGAGAACAGCCCGAACCCGGGCCAGGAGCTCCTTCACTGAAAAAGGCTTGGTAACATAATCGTCCGCTCCCAGTTCCAACCCCACGATTTTATCCGATTCTTCCCCCTTGGCCGTCAGCATGACCACGGGAATATGGGCTGTTTTGGGATTCGCTTTAAGGGTTTTACAAACGGTAAGACCGTCGGTCTTGGGGAGCATGAGATCCAAAAGCACCAGGTCCGGCATCTTTTCGGGTATTTTTTTTAACGCCGCTTCCCCGTCCATCTCGGAAAGAACCCGGTAACCGTCCTTTTCCAGGTTATAGGTCAAAAGCTCCACCAGGTCCTTTTCATCTTCCACCACGAAAATTTGTTTCATGAAATCCATTCTCCGAGACTTTTTCTTTTAAATTTGAGACAAATTATAATGACGGGCTAAGCCTTGGATGTTACTGCCGTGTTAAAAGACAGGCCGGAATACCCTTTGACCCTCAGGGACAGTTCTTGATTAATTTTACGCTTAATTAACTCCTCTTTTCCGAAAAAGATTCCAGCCGCAGCTATCTTAAGCTCCATCAATCAAAGGAGCGGCGAAAATGGAAAGAATCATGATTATCGATTCGGATTTGAATCAAATGAAGCTGTTAAAAGACGGCCTAATGGGAGAATATCTGACCCTGGGATGCAGCCGTGGCACCAAAGCCATCGACCTTTTCAATATTTTCCAACCTTCCGCTCTGATTTTGGACCCTGGCACCTTTGACTTAAATACCCGGGAATTTGTCGCCAAAGTTAGAAAGCTTCCCTACCGGAAAAATATCCTCATCCTGGCTCTTTCCCGGATGACCACCATCCGGCAGATCGAAGAAAGCTTTGATTTGGGGGTGGATATGATCTTCTCCAAGCCCTGCGCGCTGGAAAGGATCAAGAAAAAGCTGAACCAATATTTCGTAACCCCGGCTGCCGTCCCATCCTTGGAAGCATCCAGCGTTTAACTCTGCCTGTTCCTGAGCCCGGCGCCCTCCGCCAAATTGTTAACGTTGATTTAACAACTATTTGATAAAGCTCTCATGATCAAAATATAAACTCGGGTTCCGTAAATGACCAAAGCCGACCTACACCTCCATACGGACTTTTCCGACGGGCTTAACAGCCCCCGCCAGGTGGTTCAAGCCGCCTCAAAAGCCGGCCTCCACATGATCGCCGTCACCGACCATGACACCATGGAAGGTGCGATACGGGCCCAGGAATATTCCCAAAAACGACCCGACTTAGGCATCAAGGTCATTCTCGGAGAGGAAGTCAGCACCCTGAACGGCCACGTCATCGGCTTATTTCTTAAAAGTTTCGTCCCGCCCCGGCTGACGGCGAAACGGACGGTCGAGTTGATTCATCAACAGGGCGGGTTAGCCGTCTTGGCCCATCCCTTTCACCTTTACACGGGTAAAAATTCGGAATATCCCAAAGCCGTGGAGATTATCGACCAAATATCCTTCGACGGAATTGAAACCATCAATCACGGGGACGCGCTTTCTTTTTGGAGCAACAAAAAGGCCCTCAAGATCATGGAACAGCACCGGCTGGCCGCCATCGGCTGCAGCGACGCCCACAATTCCCGTTTCGTCGGGATGGGCTACACGGAATTCGATGGTTATAGCACGGAAGATTTAAGGGCGGCGATTTTAAGCCGAAGGACGAGGGCTATCTACAACCGTTCTTGGAAAATGGGCGACATTTTAGTTCACCTGAAAGACTCGGCCCCGGTCTTGAGCCGCTATTCAAAAAAAGCGGC
>CAZHFP010000168.1:2501-5080 GCA_964531065.1 uncultured bacterium | reverse complement strand
TTTCCGCGGGGCGGGCCAGGATGGCCTTGCTTCCTTTTTCCACGATGGGCCTCTGCATTAAATCCGGATGCTTCACCATCAGCTCGATAGCCTCGCCGTCAGAAACTTCCTTTTCTCCCAGTTTCAATTTCTTGAAAATCTCTTCCTTGGGCCGGAGCAATTCCGAAGCCTTGATTCCCATCTTCTTGACCAATTCAGTCAACTTGGATTTAGAAATGGGTTCAAGGTAGTAGTTCACCGATTCCATTTCCACACCGCTTTCCTTCAAAGCCGTGAAAACCTGTCGGCAGGTAGTGCAGGTTGGTTTTTGGTAAATAATGATTTTCACTTGTTTCTCCTGTTTTAGAATTTAATCGAAGCCGGCGTTGGAACCTTAAATCCCGATTCCACCTTAGAGGCGATCCGGGCCATCATTTCAACGGTCTCAAGGGGATAATCTCCAATGGCCGTTTCTTCCGAAAGCATGACCGCGGTGGTGCCGTCCAAAATGGCGTTGGCTACGTCCGAAACTTCCGCCCTGGTGGGGCGGACGTTATGGACCATGGATTCCAGCATCTGGGTGGCGGTAATGACAGGGATCCCCTTCAGCCGGGCCTTGTGGATAATGCTCTTTTGGACCAAGGGCACTTCCTCGAGGGGAATTTGGACGCCCAGGTCACCCCTGGCCACCATGACCGCGTCCGTCACTTTAAGAATAGAGTCAATGTTCTTCACTGCTTCGGCCCGTTCAATCTTGGCCACGGTTCGGATTTTATACCCCATTTCCTTAGCGATGGATTTGATCTTGAGTATGTCGGCGGCTTTTTCCACAAAGGAGACGCCATAGAGGTCAACGCCTTGTTTCAAACCAAACTCCATGTATTTCACATCCTCAACCGTGACGGGTTCCACAAACATCTTCGCGTCGGGAAGATTCAGGCCTTTATGGGAAAGAAGATTTCCCCCTACCATCACCTCGCATTTCACGGTGGACTCTTTGACTTCGAGAACTTTCAATTGAATAAAACCGTCGTTCAGATAGATGAGCGAATCCTTTTTAACGCTTTGGATGAGTTGGGGGTAATCCACGGGAATCCGGTCCAGGAAAAGACCAAGGATCTTCCGAGTGGTGAGCCAAACCGTATGTCCCTGGCGCAGATGGAGGGGCTCATGCTTGAGCTTTCCCACGCGGATTTTGGGTCCCGGCAGATCGATGAGAATGGGAAAGTTGAGTTTTTCCTGGTGGGCCGCCAAGCGGATATTTTTAATGTCCTGGGTGTGCTGGGCCAGGGTGCCGTGGGCGAAGTTGAGTCTGGCCATGGTCATTCCCCGGCGCATCATTTCCACCAACATCGTTTCCGACCTTGAGGCCGGGCCGATGGTGCAGACGATCTTAGTTTTTGGAGGTTTGGTCTTCATTAATTCGATTTTCCTTTTGGTTTTTGATCCGTTATTCGAAAACCGAAACGGCGTTAAATTCACCCTCATCCTAGCCTTCTCCCCTCAAGGGAGAGGGAAATCTATCTCCCTCGCTCCTTGAGGGAGAGGACGGGGCGAGGGGCGCTTTTATTTATTTCTTCTTGCCCATGGAGTACCCCAATTTTTTCATCACTTCCTCATCCTTGCGCCAGTTCTTTAAAACCTTCACCCACAATTCTAAAAAAACTTTTTGTTCCAGCATCTTTTCGATCTGCACCCGGGCCTGGGTGCCGATGGCCTTTAACTGTTTGCCCGCGGTCCCAATGACGATGGCCTTTTGACTGTCCTTTTCCACGTAAATCGTGGCCTTAATGACCACCGGGGCGGGCGGGGCCTTTTCCACGAAATCATCGATCACCACGGCCACGCCGTAGGGAATTTCCTCCTGCAATTGGAGGAAGCACTGCTCCCGCACCATCTCCGCCGCGATTTCTCTCATGGTTTTATCCGTCAACTCTTCCTCGGGAAAAAGCGCCGGTTTACGCGGAAGTATTTTTTGCAGTTCCTCGATGACCCCCGGTACGCCCTTGCCGGAAATGGCCGACAGGCGGAACTGGGGCCAATCCCCCAATTCGGCTTTGATCTTTCCCGCCAGTTCCTGGATCCGCCCCGCGGGAACCTTGTCCATTTTATTCAAAAGGCAAAAAACGGGCTTTTTGAATTTTTTCAACCATTCCGCCGTTAAAATTTCCTCATCTTGGATGCCGTCTTTGGCGTCGATCAGAAAAAGCGCCGCGTCCGCCCCCGCCAAAACTCCTTCCACCTCATGAAGCATGTATTGGGAAAGCTGGTTGTGGGGCTGGTGGATGCCGGGCGTGTCGTAAAAAACGATTTGGGATTGGCTATCCTGGAATATGCCCGCCATGGATCCCCGGGTGGTTTGGGGCCGGTGGGAAACGATGGCGATTTTTTGCTTCAAAGCGGAGTTGAGGAAGGTGGACTTGCCCACATTGGGCTTTCCCAAAATCGCCACCGCGCCGCAGATAAAATCAGACGCCATAACAACCGCCAGCTAGACCAACCAAAGGCATTTTTGCCACGGATGAACACTGATGAACACTGACGAACCATAAGCAATCCAAGTTATTTTTGTCTTTCAAATCCAAGTCCTTATCCGTGTT
>CAZHFP010000168.1:0-2401 GCA_964531065.1 uncultured bacterium | reverse complement strand
CTAATTGGTTTGAGTCTCTATTTTTCGTTTAATATCAAAAATCCGGTCCGGCTTGACGCCGAATTTTTCGATCATTTTCTTCGGGAAATCCAAGTTACAGGTTTTCATCGGCTCGTGCCCATCCGAACCCACGGAGAATTTCACCCCGGCATCCACGGCCTTTTTCATCAGCCGGTCATAAGGGGTCAGCCATCGGTTGGAAATTTCCATGGCGACGTTATACAACAAAAGCAGGTTGATCAGTTTTTCTTCCCACCATTCGGGGTAAGCCTCATCGGGGTTCTTGGCTCGGGCCAGAGCCGGAAGCATGGTGCAATGGCCGAGGATACTATAGTCTTGCGACGAAAATTCTTTTTCAAGGACTTCCAGGTGAAGGTTGAAGAAGGCGTCCCAATCCTTGATCTGGGCATTCGGGTCGTAATCGGGCAGCCCGCCTTTCAAGAACTTGATGAGGGGACTGAAGCTCATGCGTGTTCCATTCAGCTCCATCCCATGGACCGAGCCGATCATGTAGTCGAACTTTTTGCGAACCTCGTCGGCGACGGTAAAACTCCGGCCCAGGTCCATTTCCAAGCCCCGGGCCACGGGATACTGGGAAAGATAATCCACGTAGGCCAATAACCGGTCGTTGGAATTAAGGTATTCGCCCAGACCCGTATGATCGGACAGGCCCACCCGGACGCCTTCTTCCTTAGCCCGTTCCAATATCTGGTCGATGGACTGCCGCCCGTCGGACCATTCCGCCGTATGATTATGACAATCTAAGTACTGCATCTTATAAATCTCCTCGATCAACTAGTAATTAGTAGTCAGGACTTTGAAAATAAAATACCATTCCCAATCCAACTCAAGCTGGTTTCTCCGAATTGGCGTCAATCGTTTCCGGAGGCGTTGTTTCGACCGTGGTTTCCTTAACGGGGGCCTTCGGCTTTTTTTTGCGGGGCCGAGAAGAAGGGGCCGCCGCTTCCGGCGGGGGAACCGCCAAAGGCGTCTTTCGCTTGGTAGTTTTAACCTTCATTACACTCGTTTCACTGGCGTCCAGGATTTTAAAGACAACTTCCCGATCCTCAATCACCCGCCCCTTTTTCGGAACTTTCCCGGCGATTTCCATTACATAGCCGCCCAAACTGGCCACTTCTCCCTTGGGTACCAGGTGAATCTCCAAGGCCTCGTTCACCTCATCCAAGGCCACATCTGCCTCAATGGCCCAGGAACCGTCCGCCAGCCTGGCAATAGCCTTTTCCTCGCCCGAATCGTGTTCATCCTGGATTTCGCCGAATATTTCCTCCACCAGATCCTCGAGGGTTACCAACCCCGCCGTCCCCCCATATTCATCCACCACGATGGCCATGTGGACTTTGCCCCTCTTGAACTCCCGCAAGAGGCGGTCCACCCGGGTGGATTCGGGAACGAAATAGGGTTTGCGTAAAAGATCCTGGATGACGATAAGTTCTTTGTTTTTCCAAATGGAAAGCAGGTCGCGGGTGTAAATGATGCCGACGATTTTATCCTGACTTTCTTTGTAAACGGGAACCCGGGAATACCCATTTTGCACCACCAAGTCCAGGAGCTTGTCGAAATCGGTTTTAATGTCAACGCAGAACATTTCGGTGCGGGGCACCATCACCTCGCTGGCCTTGGTATCAGTGAATTCCAGGATGGAATGGATCATATTGGTCTCGTCCTCGTGGATAGAACCGGATTCCCGGCCCATTTCAATTAGATGCTTGATGTCGTCTTCCGTCACCAGCGCGGCGGAAGCTTGGTTTAATCCGGGAAAAAGCAAGGCGACCGAATGGGCTAAAACCCAGCTGACAGGGGAAAGAACCCGGTCGAAAAGATAGATGGGGACCACCAGCCAGGGAGCAGCCCTGACGGAGTGGGTACGGGCCATCACCTTGGGGATCGCCTCGCCGAAAATGATCAAGACCACCATGACGGCCCCGGAAACAACCGTCCCGGTGACGGCCCGGCTCCAGTTGTTGATTTCAGCGAAGTGGATCGACATATAAGCGGCCAAAGTGGTCACCGCCACGTTGGCCACATTATTCCCCAAAAGAATCGTCGTGAGGATGCGGTTGGGGTGGTCGTGCCATTCCTTGAAAGCTCTTCCCAAAATACCCGGAATTTCCAATTGGGATTGAAGAAGGGGCCGCGGGAAAGAAAGCAGGCTGGTTTCGACTGCCGAGAAGAACATAGAAGCCAGGATAAGGATTCCCAACAGCATCAAATGAGTTATGAGGTAATTGTCCATAAAGTGTAAGGGTTTAGACCTGAAGTTTTTTCAAAAGCCTCTCCTGAAGGCCGAACATTCTTTTTTCCTGGGACTTGGTGACATGATCATAACCTAAAAGGTGGAGAATTCCATGGACCAGCAAAAGGGCCAATTCCCGCTTAAATT
>CAZHFP010000167.1:0-5082 GCA_964531065.1 uncultured bacterium | reverse complement strand
GGAGACGCCCGAAGAAGGGGAAGTGCCCGCGCCTAAGGGTGTTCTTTCGAAAAGCAACAAATGGACCAAGGTGACTGCTTGGGTCGTGCTGGCTGCTTTCCTTTTTGGATTTTTTTTGTATTTGGTCTGGCTGTAATTCATTTTTCCGTTTTTCCCTCGCCCCTTGCGGGAGAGGGTAGGGTGAGGGGTGCCCCTACAGTTTGAAATCAACCCCAACCCTTTTGTCCCTTGATCCATAAAATCTGACTCGTGTGATGCCTTCCATGCCAGGAGTAGAGTCCCAGGGCCTTGTTCAGGCCGTAGGTTTTTCCATCGGGATGGTTGTAAGCTCGCGCGAACATATCCGGGGTCATCATTTTTAATAATTGGACCCAGCGGGCATGGACGCCGTCAAGGGCTAAGAGGGGAGCGTCCAGGTTTCCGGTCTTGGCGTCAGGTAAGATAGTCCAGAGATTTTCATCATAGGCTTTGATGAGGGGCTTGTCCTCGGTCAGAGCCCATTTGAAACGGATATAGGCGTTCATGTGGCTGTCGGCCAGGTGGTGGACGATCTGCCGGATGGTCCAGTTCTTATAGAGGGTATTGAGCTGATCCTCGGATAGGCCCTTCACCGCTTTTCGGAGCAGGGAAGGGGCGGCCTCAATTTCGGCCGTTAGTTTTTCCTGGAGATTGGAGTCCAAGGTTTCTTCCGGTTGATAGGGCCCGACGGGGTATTTGGGCGTTTCCATAATAATTCTCCTCAAAAATGGTTTTAGTTTGGGTGTATCTTACATAAACCGCCCCTGTTCTAAAATATCCGACATTGAATTTAATTTTTTATTCTCGCCAGTGGGAGTGAGGATCAGGGATAACCGGCAACCGCCTTTCAGAAATGCTTAGGGAACCGAAAAATGAATACTAAGAGAAAATCCAGCCCGAACCTAGTCGCCTACCTTAAATTGAAAGAGGGGTTTGAGGCCCAAGTCTACAATGATTTAGCCGGTTGCGCGACGGTCGGTTATGGCCATAGATTGATGGCCGAAGAAATCGCGGAGCAAACCTTCAAAGCAGGGGTCGGCAAAGTCCAGGCCGGAAAATTATTAAAACAGGATTTAATTCCCGCCGAAAAGACGGTGAACAACGTCGTCAAGGTTTCCTTAAACCAAAATCAATTCGACGCGCTGGTGGATTTTGTCTACAACGTTGGGTCCGGCCATTTTTTGACCAGCACCACATTGAAAGATATTAATAAGAAAAATTGGACGGCGGTGGCGGAGGACCTGGCTCTTTTCAATAAAGTCACGATCAAAGGTATAAAAGTCGTGAGTCGTGGTTTGGTCAAAAGGCGGGCGGAAGAAGGAGAAATCTTTAACTCGCCGCCGGGTACCTGGCCGGATATTGGGTAGACTCTTTCTGGATCGATCGAAGTTTTCTGTCATTGCGAGGAGCGTCATTCATTGGTGTTAGCGACGCGGCAACCTCAGTCTCTGGATATAAAATACGCATTTACCATTTTCTTTAATTTTTTTCGTTGTTTGATTTTCCCGGACGACGGACAGTGGCTTGTCCTCCGTAGCCTTGGCGAAGGAGGAACGATGGCTTTTAAGGTCGTTCCATCCGACCATCCGCGTGCTTCGCGAATCTTTTTTCTTCCCTAGGATGGACTGGGTCGTCGCTCTTCCAGGGCCAGCCGCCGAACCGGGTGCGTTGATAATCCTCAAAAGCCTGCTCAATCTCCGCGTAGGAATTCATCACAAAGGGGCCGTGCTGGGCCACCGGTTCGCCAATGGGGCAGCCTTGGAGCAGGAGCAATTCGGCCTCACCCTCGCCATTTTCCAACAAAACCTCCAGCTCCGCTTGAAGTTCAACCGCCTGATTGGGTTTTACTTCCACCCCCCCTATCTTCATCGAAGTTCCGTGGAAAAAATAAAGGGTTCGGTTGGAACCTTCTTTGGCTTTAGGCATGGTCCATTGGGCATGGGGCTCCAATTTCAAAGTCCAGATGGCCAGATCGCTTTCGGGTTTCGCGGCCCAGGAATTGGGCGGGGGAGCAACGGGTTTTAAGTCACCCAAGGAACCCGCTACTAAAGTAATTTCGGTTTTGCGGCCCGCTTTGTCAGTGGCTATAAGTTGTGGAATCTGATGGGACCATTGCATGGAAAAATAAGGGTTGGCCATTTTTTCCGATTTCGGAAGGTTAAGCCAGATCTGGAATAGTTCCAAAGGGTTCGGGCCATCGCGTTTGACCAATGGAAACATTTCCGAGTGGGAAATCCCTTTTCCTGCAGTCAACCATTGCACGTCACCATTTCCAAACCGGGCGGTGGCGCCCAGCGAATCGGAATGGTCAATGAGTCCTTTTCGAACGACGGTTACGGTCTCAAAACCCCGGTGGGGGTGCTGGGGAAAGCCAGGCACCGTTTCGCCGTGATACATGCGCCATCCATCCTTGCCCGCGAAGTCATTGCCGATATGGCGGCCCTCCAAAGAGGCGGTTGGGCCCATAGCCTCGTTGCCAGAAGGGTAGGAGTCGTTGTGGTAGACGCAGAAGAGGAAGGGATCGGCGGTCTTCCAGGGAAATCCCAGTGGTTTGATGCTCTTTACGGCACTGATGCCCGCTTGGGCGGTGTTTTTGGTCTTCATGGGAACCTTGCTCCTTGGATTTCAATTGTATCTATATGTATGTTCCGAAGTTGTTAGAAGCAAGTAGTCACTTAAATGTAACCTGTTTTCAAAAACTTTAATGCTGTTTTCAAGACCTAGTCCTGATATTTCTCAAGTTTTCTTGGCTATCAAAATGAAAAAGTTGCGGTTTCCAGAAACTATTAACAAAGTAGAAAAGATCGATACAGTGAACTGTATTAAGATAAGGCTTAATTGATTGAACTTCTAAGTTTTTGAAAGGTTTCGAACGACATGCCTACGGGAATAACCATTCGGGGTCTCGTTAAGTCTTACCGCAGAGGCCGGGTCAAGGCGTTGGATGGTATCGACGCGGTGTTTCTGCCCGGTAAAACCCACGGACTGATCGGGCCCAACGGATCGGGAAAAACAACCCTCATGGGATGCATGTTGGGATTGCTTCGGCCGGACGCGGGGCAAATTGACATCGACGGTCTGGCCCCGAAAGACCTTCAGTTTAAATCCTCCCTAGGCTATGTTCCTGAACGGCTCCGGTTTGACATGTGGATGAAGCTTTGGGACTTCATGGTCTATCACGACCGCTTGGCCAAGTTGGACCCGGCGGGACGGAATCAACGGATCACCGATTGCCTGGAGAGGATCGGCCTGGAGCCGAAACATTGGCAGGAACGGCTGAAATCTTTTTCGCGCGGAACCTTGCAAAGACTGGGGTTGTCCCAGGCCATTTTGGGCAAGCCGAAGTACTTATTTCTTGATGAACCCACCTCCGGTATGGACCCTTCGGGCGTGATTCTTTTCCGCCGAGTTATCCGCGAAGAAAGCGAAAGGGGATGCTTGGTGCTGTTGAGCTCCCACCAATTGAACCAGGTGGAACAGCTTTGCGACGAAATCCATTTCATTGACTGGGGCAGGTTTACGAGGGCAGAAACTAAAAACGCGGATACGACCAAGCGGATCTTGCGGCTCAGATGGTCCCTTTCCTCCTCCGGCAAGGCCGCGAATAAAAAAATCCCGAAGGCCGCCATGACGCGCTTGATCGAGCAAAGGGCGGGTGAAGCGGTATTTGAAGTGGCGGGGGACAAAGGCGCCAACCAAATCATTGCGGTGCTGGTCAAGGCTGGGTTTCCCGTCATTGAAGCGATCCCGGACGCCTCCCGGTTGGAACGCCTCTTCAAAACGCCCAAGGAGCGCCCCCGTGATTAACCGGGCCGTCGCTTGGCACAGTTTCCAACAGCACCATTGGATCAGGCTTTCCCTGCTGGGCCTCGCCCTGCTGTTTGTCTACCTTTTCACCGACGGCAACGACCGCTTTCCTTTAATCCAAATCACGCCCCTTTTAGTTTGGATTTTGGGATCGGGGATCATCGGCCGCGACCTTTCCAGCGGGGTGGCCCACCTGCTCTTTACCAGGCCCGTCACCCGGGCTGATTATGTCCTGACCAAATGGGTGTCCTTGACCGGGGCCGTGTGGTTTATCCAGATACTGGTCTTCTTGGTTTGGAGTTTTGGGAAATGGTATTACGACCGAACCCCGCAGCCGCCTTTGGAATTGCTCCAAGAATTCGGCGTGGCGGCCTGGATGGCCGGCACACTCTCCACCGTGGTGGTTCTTTTTTCCTCGATCATGGAGGGCTTGGGGGATTTGGCCCTCCTTCTTTATATACATGTCATCCTCATGGTTTTGAATATTTCCCACCTGAAGGATCACATCCATGATTTTAAGAGGATATTGGTTTGGATCCTCTACGCGATCTGGCCGGGGGTGCGCACCGGTTACAGGTTTAGCAACGTTTTGCATGAGCAGCAAATGCCGGTTGTGGGGGACGTGGTGACGGACTCGGTCATCGCCGTTTGTTTCCTGGTGGCTGCCATAGTCATCATGTCCCGGAAAGATATCGGCTATACCAACGACTGAAGGCGGTCGGCATTCGGCCATTTAGCCACCGATGAGGCTTCACCTCCACACCGATTAATCTGGAAAAAATAAAACCAATCAAATCACCGATGACAACTATGGATTATTCTTTGGAACTCCAGGAAATTTGCCTTAACCAAAATGCTTTGGTCTTATCGCTGTTAATCGGTGCGGAGGCGAAACCTCGTCGGTGGCTAAAACATGGCGGCTATTCTTACTGCCCGCTGGGTGGGGAAGGGAAGTGTTTTCCCCTTGGCTCACAATTTTGGAGATCCATCAAAATGGTATTTGTCAGAATCATATTGATCGCTTGACGCCTGCCAGCTGTTTAAAACGGTCTTTTCTCCTTCCGGGAATGAGTATGCAACTTGCTTTAAATGAACGGTTGATACCTCAAACTTAAAGGAATTTAAAATGGAAAATACACCAGAAGATGCCTCCCAAAAATGCCAGCCCGGCTGCGGCTGCCAATGCCATAGCAAGTGCGGTGCGGGCAAGATGGGCGGCTGTGGATGCGGAGGATTTTTGAAGGGGCTGTTCGTGGG
>CAZHFP010000166.1:0-5103 GCA_964531065.1 uncultured bacterium | reverse complement strand
CGCGCCCTGCTTCTCGGCGGCGGCCTTATACATGGCCTCCCCGAGCTTCATGGAGGCCTGGGTCAGATCCTCGCTGGCTTTCTTGATGGCTTCCGTATCATCGCCCGCCATGACCTTTTTCAAAGCCTCAAGTTTTTCCTCGATGGACTTTTTGGTATCCGCGTCCACCTTGTCGCCGTAATCCTTCAGAGCTTTTTCGGTGGAATAGGCCAGGGTATCGGCGTGATTCTTGGCCTCAATCTTTTCTTTTTTCTTTTTGTCCTCATCTGCGTGCAGTTCGGCGTCCTTCTGCATTTTCTTGATCTCGTCCTCGGACAATCCGGAAGAAGGGGTGATCTGAATGCTTTGCTCCTTGCCCGTACCCAAATCCTTGGCGCCCACATGCAAAATGCCGTTGGCGTCGATGTTGAATGTCACCTCGATCTGGGGCACTCCCCGGGGAGCCGGGGGAATTCCTACCAGATCAAAACGTCCCAGCGTGCGGTTGTCCCCGGACATCTCGCGCTCGCCCTGAAGGACATGGATGGAAACCGTGCTCTGGCTGTCCGCCGCGGTGGAAAAGGTCTGGCTTTTCTTGACCGGGATGGTTGTGTTGCGCTCGATGACCTTGGTCATGATGCCCCCCATCGTTTCCACGCCCATGGAAAGCGGGGTCACATCCAGCAGAAGAACATCTTTGACTTCTCCCTTTAAGACGCCGCCCTGGATAGCCGCGCCAATGGCGACCACCTCATCCGGATTGACGCCCTTGTGGGGTTCTCTCTTAAAGAAATCTTTCACGGCCTTCTGCACCATGGGCATGCGGGTCATGCCGCCCACCAACACCACTTCCTGGATTTCTTCCACAGTGAGCCCGGCGTCTTTCAAGGCCTTGCGGCAGGGTTCCATGGTCTTGTCCACCATGTCCATCACCAGCTGTTCCAACTTGGAGCGGCTGAGCTTGACGTTCAAATGTTTGGGGCCGGAAGCGTCCGCCGTGATAAAGGGCAGGTTGATGTCGGTTTCATTGGTCGTGGACAGGTCGATCTTGCCCTTTTCGGCGGCTTCCTTCAGGCGCTGGAGCGCCATGCGGTCGTTCTTTAAATCCACGCCCGTCTCTTTTTTAAACTCATCAACAAGCCATTGGATGATGCGCTGGTCAAAGTCATCTCCGCCCAAGTGGGTATCCCCATTCGTGGACTTAACCTCAAAGACGCCGTCGCCCAACTCCAGGATGGAAACGTCGAAGGTTCCCCCTCCCAGGTCATACACGGCGATTTTTTCGTTTTTCTTTTCCTTATCCAGGCCATAGGCCAAGGCCGCGGCAGTCGGCTCGTTGATGATGCGCAAAACATCGAGACCGGCGATCTTGCCGGCGTCTTTCGTGGCCTGGCGCTGGGCGTCATTGAAATAAGCGGGAACGGTAATAACCGCTTCCGTAATGGGGGACCCTATATAAGCTTCCGCGTCCGCTTTGAGTTTCTGCAAAATCATGGCGGAAATTTCCGGCGAGGAATATTCCTTGTCTTCAATCTTTACCCGGACATCGCCATTGGAGGCTTCTTTTAAGGTGTAGGGGACGAGCTTCTTGTCCATCTCCACTTCTGGATCATGAAGCTTGCGGCCCATGAAACGTTTGATGGAGAAAACCGTGTTGGTTGGATTGGTGATCGCCTGGTTCTTCGCGACCCGGCCCACCAGCCGCTCTCCCGCTTTTGAAAAACCCACCACCGAGGGGGTCGTGCGGGCGCCTTCCGCGTTGGCGATCACCTTGGGCTCTCCGCCCTCCATGATAGCCATGCAGGAATTCGTCGTTCCTAAATCGATTCCTAAAACTTTGTTGGTTCCCATTGTCTTACTCTCCTCTTGTATTTAAGCCCTCTTTCCCGTTAGGGTTTGGGGCATTATCTCTTTCACTATCTTCATCTTCAAAAACCCATTTTAAATCATTTTAGACATTGCCAGCTTCATCCGGTATGACCCCGGTCATCCGTTAGCTGGCTTACCGTGGTTTTTGGCGACTTTCACCAAGGCCGGCCGGAGGACCCGCTCATTGAGAAGGTAGCCGCTTTGAAGTTCTTCCATCACCGTATCATCGGGAAACTTGTCCGTTTCCTCCTGAAACATGACCTCGTGAAAGCGGGGGTCGAATTTCTCTCCCACGGCCTTCGCCTTTGTCACTCCATGCCGCTCTAAAATAGAGCGGAACTGCTTCAGGGTTAATTCCACGCCCTGCTTCAGGTTGAGTAGGCCCTTGTCCTGATCGTCCGAGGGTAAGGATTGCAAGGCCCTTTCCAGATTGTCGACCACCACCAGCATTTCTTTCAGCAATCCGGCCTGGGAGAATTTAAGATGCTCTTCTTTCTCCTTCAAGGCCCGCTTCTTGTAATTGTCAAAGTCCGCGGCCATCCAAACCAGCTGTTCCTTGACCTCGTCATGCCTCTGCTTCCATTCCTCCGCTTCGCCGCTGTCGGCGGCTCCGCCGCCGGCCGGCTTCTTCGACTCCTCCATCGGCGCGTCCTCGTCCTTTTCAACGGAGCTGGAGAGAATCTCGATTTCCGGTTCTTGCGAGAAATCCTGGGCCATGGGTTATCCTTCCCTTTTGGTTAAAGCCGCTTCCAGATGAAGGGCCATGTGGCGGACCACGCCGGCCACCCGGTCATAAGCCATGCGGGTGGGGCCTAAAACACCCAGGGCTCCCGCCACTTTGCCCTGGTAATAATACGGAATATGAACGAAGGAAAAATTCCTCAGGAAAGACTGGGGGAACTCATGGCCGATTTCCACCGCCAGCCCCGGACGGCTCCATTGGCGTCCCAGAATTTGGGCCAAGGGCCGCTTTTCCTCCACCAACCGGATCACCTGCTCCATCATTTGATAATTATGAAACTCGGGCTGTTCGGTCAAGTAGGAAGCGCCCTCCATATAAACTTCATCGTCCTTCAATTGAAGGGCTCCCTCAATTAATTTCAAAGCCGTTTCAATAATACCCATCTTGGTTTTTTTAACTGATTCCGCTTCTTTTAATAAACTCTCCCGGATTTGAGGCAGGGTTTTTCCCGCGAAACGGCTGTTTAAAAGCTGGGTGATTTTTGTGATTTCTTTCAGCTCCACCGGAGCTTCCAGCCAAACCAATTCTTCCTTCAACAGCCCCTGTTCCAAAACCAAAATCACCAGCACCTTCCTCGAATCAATGGCCACGATCTTAAAATGGTCCAAAGAAATTTCCTGGGAGACATGAAAGACCGCCAGCCCCGCCAAACGGGTCATAGCGGAAAGAATCTTCGCCGTGTGGCGCATCAGGGTTTCCACTTCGTCCTTGGTCTTTTCATACTGCTGTTCGACCTGGTGCTTTTCCTTCAGGTTAAGGGCCCTCGCCTGCATGAGGCGGTCCACATAAAAGCGGTAGCCCTGGTCCACCGGAACCCGGCCCGCGGAAGTGTGGGGGTGGGTTAAATAACCTTTTTTTTCCAAATCCATCAGGACATGACGGATGGTGGCGGAAGACAAGTCCATTTGTTCCGCCAGAAGCTGGGAGCCGACAGGTTTAACGGTGGCCACGTAATGGTGGATGACCGAGGAAAGGACGTTCTCTTCCCGTTCCTGTAAATGTGGGTTCATCGCCAAGGAATAACTCCGAATCTAGTGTTAAGGCCCCTTCATAATAGGTAGCGCAAGACGATTGTCAACGATCCAGCCTTGCGCCGCGTATAAAAAAAACCTTCCAATATTATCATTCTGAGACGGTTTTGCCGGCTCGTGGGGAAAAACCGCGAGAATCTATATTTCTAAATGAAACAAAGATAAGGAGTTTGCCCCGAGCAAGGCGAAGGGCCTGGTTCGCGGCTCGCTGAGGACACCACCTCAAGCCACCAGGACTTCCAACAACCCGTTTAAAACAAAATAACCTTTGGACGTGACCCGGTAGCGGTCTTTTTCCAGGGAAAGAAACCCTTCTTTTTGGAAAAGTTTGAATTTTGATTCATAAGCGATTCCCTGGGACTTGGCATATTGGTCCACATCATTTTTAAGCACACCTTCGTTGGTCCGCAATCCCAACATGAGCTTTTCAAAAGACCGGACGGATTCGGAAAGGTTTTCCAATTGGAGCGTCTTTTCCTTCCCCGCGCGGGAGGACTCAATATATTCCATTAAGTTATCCCCGTGATTGTGCCGGATGCCTTGCACCGTGCCCACCGCCGCCACTCCGAAACCCCAATAGTCTTCCCCACGCCAGATGTTCCAATTGTGGCGGCAGGATTTGCCCGGAAGCGCGAAATTAGAAACCTCGTACTGATCAAACCCAAGGGACGCCAAATAGGATTGAGCCCAGACATATTCATCGGCCACTTCATCTTCACTGGGAAGCCTTAATCCTTCGGCGACTTGCTTGGCCAGGGGCGTTCCCTCTTCCACCTGAAGAGCGTAAAGGGACAGATGCTCGGGCTTTAAGGCGGCGGCCCTTTGAACCGACTCTTGGAACAGGGCAAGGTTTTGGCCGGCCAAGCCGAACATCAAATCCAGATTGATGTTTTGAAATCCCGCGGCGCGGGCGGCCTCATAAGCTTTTTCCACCCGGTCCCACTCGTGGCCCCGGCCCAATTTTTTAAGGATCTCTTTTTGAAAAGCCTGGGCGCCGAAGCTGATCCGGTTGACGCCGAGGGAACGGTAGCCTTTCAATCTTTCGGAGTCCACTGTCTCCGGATTGGCTTCCATGGAAATTTCAGCGCCGGGGTCAAACCCCGCCTTCCCCTCAAGGGCCTTTAGGATTCTTTCCAACTCGGTTGGCTGAAGCAAAGAAGGGGTTCCGCCGCCGAAGTAAACCGTTTGAAGGGGGCCGGTGAGGGCGGATTGACCGATCTCAGCGCAAACCGCTTCCACGTAAAGCTTCATCTTGGATTCCATTCCAGCGAAGGAAGTGAAATCGCAGTAACTACAAATGGAAGTGCAAAAAGGAATATGGATGTAAGCGTTCAACGCGGCTCCCCCGAAGTTTTAATGGACGAATCTAAACATCCGATGGAAATCCGGAAGGAAATTAACGCTGTGCCAGTAAATAAACCAGGCCCTGCCCTTGATGAGTTTTTCGTCCAGCTGTCCCCAGTAGCGGGAATCCAAGCTGTT
>CAZHFP010000165.1:0-5164 GCA_964531065.1 uncultured bacterium | reverse complement strand
CCGGAAGCGGTTCCGTAATTGGAGTCGGAGGGGGAAAGGTCGAATTCGGTATTCGTGGCTGGGCAAAGCTGGGCGCCGAAATAATCGTCGTCCGGATCAAAACAAGGGTTGGATCCGGTTCCGCCGCAGACATTCCCCCCGCCCGGGGCCATTAGATTGAAATTTCCGGCCGCGGTGGCGGCATTCGAATAATAGGTCATGTTGCCGTTAGCGTCGGTCGCTCCCGCCGCGATCACGCCAGGGTAGCCCGCCGGATAATCCAGCGGCTTGATCCGGCTGACGGTCGCGTCGTTGCCCGCGGAGGCGATCACCACGCAGCCGGCGTTCAAGGCCGCGGTAATGGCGGCGCCTTCCATGGCGTCCGGGCCGATTGCCCCTAAGGAAAAGTTAAGGATTTTGGCGCCATGAGCCACGGCGTAATTGGTGCCGTCGATGATGTTTTGCGTGGTCCCGCTTCCCGTGTTGTCCAAAACCTTGATGGGAATAATCTGGACGAGACCGGGCATGCCCGCCACCCCCGCGACGGCTCCGCTGTAGGGCCCCGTGCCGCAGGCCGCGGGCGTTGTGGGCCCTGCGTTATTCCAAAGACCCGCGATGACTCCCGCCACCATGGTGCCGTGGCCGAAATCGTCCTGGCTGTTGGACGTGCCGGTCAGAGCGTTAAATCCCGTGAGAAAAAGCGACGGCGGCAGGTCGGGATTATTCGACGCCACACCCGTGTCGAGGACCGCCACGGTAACGGGCGCTGTAATGGAGGAACACTGGCTTTGAAGATAACCCCAGGCGGAGGTCACGGGTGTGGAGAAATCGGAATTGAGGGCGTGGATTTGGACCAGAGGCCAAGCGTAATGTCCCGCCGGGGTTCCGAGTGCGGGGGTATAGCCGGCTGAAAATTCACCAGGGGGCGCGCAATTCAAGTGGGCGTGATAAATGTAATTGGGCTGGGCCCAATCCACCGAGGAATTTTGATTGAGCTGGGCGGCGGCGTTTTCAACGCTGAAGCCGGATTTCAAACGCACTTTGTGAAGGTGGAGGCGGGACAATTCCTGCCCCACGCCCCAAGGGGAAAAGGCCCTTTGCTTGGCTGCCTCATCCACCCCGTTTTTGAAACGAACCAGAACTTCGCCCGGGACATAGTCAGCTGAGGAAGCGCTGGTTAAAAGTCCCGCTGAGGCCTGTTGGGTTAAAGCCGCGGCCAAGAGGGTGAAGACGGCAAAATATTTTTTGGAATGGCTCATGGATTGCCCGGTCTGCCTCAGGAAATAAGGTAATTTTCCGGGTAAGGATAACATAGAGATTGGCAAAGGGCTAAAAAAGCCGGGGACGCCTGGTTAAACGGACGGAAAAATCGATTTTCGAACGGTGGACCTGTGTCTTTTCGAAGGCCGGGTGTAAAATCGGCTTCCAAATTTTACAAGGAGCTTCCTTTGAAAAAAATCAGCCCCCTCATGAACCGCCTCCATTATCTTTTCGCAATTTTTACCTTTTTCCTTTTAACCCAAAGAATCCCTGCCGCCGAGCTCAATTGGCTGGTGAACGGCGACTTCCAATCGAAAACCGGATGGACCGGGGTTGTCAACCTTCAGCCCGGCCGGGACGGCACGTCCTGCCTCTATATAGAAAACACCAAGGCCGATTGGACCTCCGCCAGCCAAAAGGTTGAATTGCCCCAGCCGGCGCCGCCCTCCATAGAAATATCGGGCTGGATCAAGACCGAAAATGTGGTCAAGGGTTCCAAAGATTGGGAGATGGCCCGGATCACCGTGGTTTTTTACGATAAAGCGGGAACCCGCCTGGGAGATTGGCCCGCGTCCATCGCCCAGATCCAAGGCACCCATGATTGGGATTTTTACTCCAACCAATATTCGGTTCCGGCGGGAACTGCCTCGGCCACGGTGGAGTTGGCCCTAGGCAATGCCGTGGGGCGGGTTTGGTTTTCCGGCTTGAAGTGCCTGGTTTACGATTACGATTTAACGCCGTTGGCGCTCGGCCAACCCACCCATCCGGAACGAAAACCCGCTCGGCAAATTAAAAGTGATAATTGGATTTCCAATCCCGGTTTTGAAACGCCGGGCTCCATGGATTGGGGCCAGGTCCGGATGACGGGAAACGGACACGAGTCCTCCCATTGTTTGATTGAATCCAATGACGTTCCCAACTGGACCTTGGCTTCGCAGGATATTTCACTCAGCGGGCTCCAACCGGCCTATGTGGTTTACGGGGGCTGGGTGAGGACGGAAAAGGTGGTTCGGGGGAAGGAAGAATGGGAGGCGGCCCGGCTCGGCATTGACTTCCGCGATGACAGCGGGAAACAGTTGGGCGGATGGCAGGATTCGGTCTGCAAGGTCACCGGCGACTCGGACTGGACCTATTATGAAAAAAAATTCGTTCCGCCGGCGGGGACCGGGCGAATCCATGTGGATGCGGGACTGGGCAATTGCGTAGGCCGCGCCTGGTTCGATGACCTCTCTCTCACCCTTTACGACGCCTCGGATAAAAAAATAACCGCGGTCCGCGTGACCGAGCAGGCGACGGACACTTCCGACTGGTACCCTTACGTCAGCCCCGCCAAAATTTCGGACGCCCCCCTGGACCTGTCCTCCCTCAATGAAAAGCCCGCGGGCGTCCACGGCTTTGTGGCGGTCAAGGGCGGGCATTTTTCCTTCGCTGACGGCACCCGGATCCGTTTTTGGGGCACGGACGGCGTGGGGCCCAATCTTTTCGTGGGGCACGAGGAAGCGGACCAAACCGCGGAGCGCATGGCGAAACTCGGCATCAACCTGGTGCGCCTGCACTTTCTCGACAACGATTGGGGCGAGAGAAATATTTTTGACCCCAAGGCGGACAATACGCAGGTTTTCAACACCGAGACGCTGGATCAGTTGGACTACCTTATTGCGGCCCTCAAGAAAAACGGCATCTACGTTTACCCTGATTGGTCGGTCGGGCGGAAATTTCGCGAAGGCGACAAGGTTCCCGCTTACCAGGATTTGGAAGAGGGAGCCAAAACGGTCATCCATTTTTCCCGACGGATCATCGAGCTCAACAAAAAATACGCCGAGACGCTGTTAACCCACGTCAATCCTTATACCGGATTGGCCTTGAAGGACGACCCGGTTTATGTCGGCAACGAAATTGTCAACGAGTCGTCCATCTTCTGCGGATTCGGCGACCAGAAATTTCCACAGCCCTATTGGGATGAGCTTCAGGGCCTGTACCAAGCCTGGGGCGGAAAGGGAAAGATCACCCATTTCAAGTTTGACTGGGACAGCCAAAAACTGATGCCCACGGAAAATCCGGAGAACACTGATCAGAGTTTGAAGTTCCTTCTGAAGACCCAGATGGACAGCAATCTGGAAATGAAGGCCTTCCTCAAAAAAATCAGCCCCCACGCCCTTCTGACGGGCAGCAACATGGGTCTGCCGGTCTTGGGCGATATCCAAAGCGATTCGTTAATGGATTTTATGGATACCCACGCCTATTGGGATCACCCGCAAATCTGGAATATTTCCGGGGGCTGGGCCAACGTGGACAGGGCTCCCATGAACAACAACTCTCAATTGAAGAGCCCTTTCCAGGGTTCATTGATCTTTGGCCTTTCCCATTCGTCGGTCGGGGGCATGCCTCTGATCGTGACCGAGTGGAACGATTGCGTGCCCAACGAATTCCGCTTAGAAGGCACGGTGCTGATGGCCGCTTACGGGGCGCTTCAGGATTGGGACGGCATGCTCCAGTTTGATTACGGACCCGCGCTGATCGGTTCGGTGAAGCTGAATAATTTTTCCATCAACAGCCGTCCGGACAACGAGCCTCTTTTCCAGGCGGGAGCGCTGATCTATCGGCTGGGGTTATTAAGGCCCTCCACGGACCTATTTCCTGAGGGTATCGCCGATTCGGAAGTCACTTCCAATGGCAGTAAGAGTCCTTGGCTATTTGACCATCCCTGGCTTCCTTACATCGCCAAGGTGGCGAAGCATTTCATTGGAAACAAGGAAGTATTCTACAAGGACACTTCGGAATTGGAAAAAAACCATGACGCGACCGCCAAAACCATCAAGAGTTCCACAGGTGAGGAGTTTTTGGATTATGGAAAGGGAATCCTGAAGCTGGATAGCCCTTTTGTGCAGGGGTTCGCCGGCGCCATCGGGACGGGGGAAACTTTTAAGACTTCCGATATTGAGATGACCCTGGCCAAGCGCAATCCCTGGGCCAGTGTGATCGCGGTTACTTTGGATAAGGAGCCGCTGGCCAAATCGAAAAAAATCCTCCTGGTTGCCTCCGCGAGGGCTGAAAACAATGGGCAGGTCTATAATTCCACCCGGACAGCCTTAAAAGAACCGGGCCAGACCCCCATCCTAATGCAGGGGGTCGGGGCGGACATTCAAATTCAGGACGGTTTGTCGACCCGTTTCTCGGTTTATCCCCTGGATGAATCGGGCCATGCCGGGCCGCCGATCAAGCATTCGATGGAAAAGGGAATATTGAAGTTCAAAATTTCACCCAAAGATCACGCTTCCTATTATCTTGTTGTTGCCGCATTAATGGAGTGATCAAGCGCCGATGCCAACTGAAGCTATACCACAACTGAGGATCAATGAAATCTACCTTTCGCTCCAGGGGGAGTCCACCTACGCGGGGCTGCCCTGCGTTTTCGTCCGTCTGACAGGCTGTTCGCTCCGCTGCGTTTGGTGCGACACAGCCTACGCTTTTTACGAGGGGCAGGACGAAGGGTTGGAAAAAATCCTGGCCCAGGTAGATTCTTACAGCGTCAAACTGGTGGAATTGACCGGTGGGGAGCCTCTGGAACAGGAGGGCGTTTATCCCTTGATGGAGGCGCTTCTTGCGAAAGGCTACAAGGTGTTGCTTGAAACCAGTGGGGCAGTGGACGTTGGGCTGGTTCCTCAAGCCGTGATCAAGATCATGGATGTCAAATGCCCCGGTTCGGGCGAAGAAAATAGAAATCTTGGGGATAATTTCCAAAAATTGGTCCCGGGACAGGACGAGATCAAGTTCGTGATCAAGGACCGGGCCGATTACGATTACGCCAAGAAGGTTCTTTTGGAAAAGGATTTGGCGGGAAAATTCACGCTATTGTTTTCCTCCGCCCATGAGGATTTGGAACCCAAGGACTTGGCCGAATGGATCACGGAAGACCGGCTTCCGG
>CAZHFP010000164.1:0-5269 GCA_964531065.1 uncultured bacterium | reverse complement strand
TGGCGGATGATGTAGAGGCGCATTTAGTTTTTCCTTGAAAACTCAAAATAGATAGTATACAATTGTATTCCTTTGGAGGTTCACCTTATTATCGGTAAATCTTTGGTTTAAACCAATTCTTTTGGGTTCAAAGGCTGGACATGAGCGAGTGGAATTTAAAACTTAGAGAGGAGGTGCGATCCGCTATTGTTCAGTCGATATTCATTCATCCGCACCTGGAAGAAGTCATCCACCAGCGGCTTCAAGCTCTTTTGGATTTTCCTCCCAAACGCTGGTATCAGATGCATTTTGAGCAGGGGTCCGCGACCTTTTTTCCAGAGCCGGGCCAAAAGGTAAGATTTTCCGGATTGGCGGATCTCAAAGCCCGAACCATTGAGATCACCCGTTTTTCCATCCACGAATAGCCCATCTTGCAAATGTATAACAAGTGTTATACAATTCCTTCATCTGGAAGGAGGCGCGACATGGCTGACCTTATCGCTTTTCGCCCCCGCATGGGGGCCGCTCGATTGAAAAAAATCGCCCAGAAAATGGACTATCCCAATGTTAGCCGCTTCATTGAGGATGCTATCTTAGAGAAGGTCCAGCGCCAAGTTCACTCCGGAAAAAATTCTGAACTTCAAAAACTAAACGATGAGATCGGTAAACTCATCATGAAGCACTTAGGGATCCGTTGGACTAAGCCCGGTTCAAAGTTGGATAAAGAAATCCGCAAGGAAGCGGAAGAGATGCGAACGGGAAAAGTAAAAAGCTACCGATGGAAAGGTTCCCTCAAACAGCTCTTCGATGACGCCAAGCATCACCGCTACGCCAAGCCCGAGGCAAGGTAGACCCTTTTGTTCCACGTGGAACATAATCCCGTCGTCCGCTATCCGCCCTCCGCTGTCCGGTGAAACTTTCAAACTCTACTTCATTCAAAAAATACCTCTTCCGTCATGATTTTTTAAAATTATTTGCGGAGGGCAGAGTGCGGACAGCGGAGAGTGGTCTTTCCGTTGTCTCCCTTCCCTTCTTGTGCTATAAATTCGCTCTCATCTTTTTTGGAGCGGCCCTTGTCTTCTCATTCATCCTATGACGTGATCATCGTGGGCGCCGGCCATGCCGGTTGTGAAGCCGCGTTAGCCTCGGCCCGCATGGGCTTGTCCACCGCCCTTCTCACCATGAACCCGGACACCATCGCTAAGATGAGTTGCAATCCCGCCGTGGGAGGTTTGGCGAAGGGACATCTGGTTCGGGAAATTGACGCGCTCGGCGGCGAGATGGGAAAAGCCACCGACGAAACTTCCATTCAATCCCGGGTTCTTAACAAAACCCAAGGGCCGGCCGTCTGGGGCCTGCGCGCCCAATGCGATAAGGAACAATATAACCAGCGGATGAAGAACACCGTTCTCCGCCAGCCCAACGCGACCGTGAAGCAGGCGATGGTGGAAAGATTACTGGTTGAAAACGGAACGGTTCAAGGCGTCGTGACCCAATATGGTGATGAGATTAAAGCCAAAGCCGTGGTGGTCACGACGGGAACTTTCTTAAACGCTCTCATGCACACGGGCGAAACCAAAATTGAAGGCGGACGTACCGGAGAACTTTCGGCCAAGGGTTTGCCAGCCCATTTGCGGGAGCTGGGATTCCAAGTGGGGCGCTTGAAGACCGGCACCAATCCCCGGGTGAGCCGGGAATCCATCGACTTTTCGAAAACCGAGGAACAGCGGGGCGATGAGAATCCCGTTCCCTTTTCCCACTTCACCACCACCTTTCCCCTCCAGCCTCAAATCGCCTGCTATATCACCTACACCAACGACCAAACGCACCAGGCGATCAAGAACAATCTGTCCCGTTCACCTCTCTATTCGGGGGTCATTAAAGGTATCGGCCCCCGCTATTGCCCCTCCATCGAAGATAAAGTGGTTAAGTTCCCCGATAAAGGCCGCCACCAGATCTTTCTGGAGCCGGAGGGCTTGTCCACCAACGAGTTTTATCTCAATGGGCTCTCGACTTCCCTGCCCTTGGATGTCCAATACGCCTTTCTCCACACCATCCCAGGGTTAGAACAGGCCCAGATTGTCCGGCCCGGCTATGCGGTGGAATATGATTTTGTGCCTCCCACTCAGGTGTCCCACAGCCTGGAAACCCATTCGATTAAAAACCTATTCCTGGCCGGTCAAATCAATGGAACTTCCGGCTATGAAGAGGCAGCGGCTCAGGGGCTCATGGCCGGAATTAATGCCGCTTTGGCGGTGAAGGGGCTCCCTGCCTTTGTTCTTTCCCGCACGGAGGCCTATATTGGGGTCCTGATTGACGATTTAGTGACCAAGGGCACAGATGAACCCTATCGTTTATTTACTTCCAAAGCCGAATACAGGCTCCTTTTAAGGCCGGATAATGCTGATATCCGCCTGATGGAAAAGGGATTTGAGCTGGGGCTAATCCCCTTGAACGCCAAAGAGGCGGTGGTCAAGAAGAAGAGCAAGATCGAAGAGGGATTGAAAGGTTTCAGAACCAGGCTTCTACCCCCTGAGGCGGCTCCCAATGAGGCTCTTCAACTGACGGCCCCTGATCGGTCCCTCTATTTGGATAATATTATCCGCCGGCCATGGATTACCTACGATGGACTGCGTCCTTTCCTGCCGACCGACCTCCAATTTGAGCCGGAAGTGGCTTTTCAAATTGAGGTGGAGCTGAAGTATGAAGGCTATTTGCGCAAACAGAGGCAGGAAATCCAACGGCAAAGCCGAAACGAGACCCTTCCCCTTCCCCATGACTTCCCCTACTTGAAGGTGACGGGATTTTCTCGGGAAGCCAAGGAAAAGCTCAATAAAATTAGGCCCGAAACCTTTGGCCAGGCCACCCGGATCCAGGGGGTGACTCAGGCGGACTTGGCGGTTCTATTGCTGGCGGTTAGCCGTCTTTCCAAGCAACAAGCCGGGACAGAAGCCTCCACTTCCTCTGGGGAAACGCAAGATTGAGCCTTACCTCTGAGAAGTTCCGGGAAGTCTTGGCCCAAGCCAGCCTTGAATTCTATTTTTCGCCCGATTCCCTCCGCGCTTTGACTGATTTTTCCCTCAAGATGCTTCAGATCAATGAAACCCTCAACTTAACTAGGTGGACCGAGGAGGATGCCTTTCTTAACTTCCACCTTTTGGACAGCGCTTATGTCCTTCCTGAAATAAAGCCCTTCATCAAGGGTTCGGAACGTTGGATGGATTTGGGAACGGGCTGTGGGTTTCCGGGATCCGTTCTTATCGCGGCTTTCCCCGCAATCGAGGTTACTTTGATGGATTCGGTGGCCAAGAAAACAAAAGCCTTAGAGGAATGCCTCCTGGCGGCCCATTGGAAGGTTAAAACACTAACGGGCCGGGCGGAGGAATTGGGCCAGGACCCGGGCCATCGGGAAAGTTGGGATGGGATAACGGCCAGGGCCGTCGCTGACTTTCGTGTCGTTTTGGAATATGCCATCCCCCTTTTGAAGACCGGTGGATATCTTGTGAATTGGATGACCGAGGATCAGTTGTCCATCGTGGATAAGTCCCAAAAAGCTTTGGACCTACTCCACTGTAAAGTCATTAAAAAAGCCCCCTATTCGCTTCCGGGTCTTTCCCAACCCCGCTATTTTGTCATGGTGGAAAAACTGGGGAAAACTTCCTCGAGTTATCCACGGCCGGTGGGAATGCCGTCGAAGAATCCTCTCTGAACAACCGTCGTTCGTCCTTCGTCGTCCGTCTTCCGCTTAATCTTTTAGTCTAGCGTGCGACGAAGGACGGACAGCGGACGACGGCGTTGATGTTCCATGTGGAACAATTCCCTTTCACACCCCCAAAATAAGACTCCAAAGGAGTAAAAACCCGCTTCGATTTTATGCCTATAATATTGTGCTAATATTAAAAAGGCCTTTTAAAAAGTCAGTAAAAACAACCACTTTTCAAATGTAATTCAAGTCAATCCTCACTATAATAACGCCGTTGTTCGACGTTTCAGGGGCGATCCTGTTTGGATTCAAAAAGTGAATCCCAAAGCCCAAATGGGCCGCAAAACTTGTTTTAACCTGTTCCCGGGGCTTCAAAGCATGGGCCTTAGCAAAATTTAAGTTCCCTTTTCACTGTCTGTGATGACTTTATATAAAGAGGCTGATGGGTGCATGTTTGCTCGTTACGGCTGTCCCATTTTAGAAATTACCAATCCCTGGAGGTGGAGTTCCACCCGCACTTGAATCTCTTTTTAGGATCCAATGCCCAGGGCAAGACCAATATTCTCGAAGCGCTCTATTGCCTATCCACTACCAAGTCTTTTCGGGCCGCGGCGGACGAAGAGATGATCCGGTTTGGCGAAGAAGGCGGGGCCATTGAGGGGCTGCTTCAGCGGGAAGAAGGCCGGGAGCAAATCCGGCTGGAATTGCGCAAGGATAAAAACAAAGCGCTCCTGGTGAACGGCAAAAAACAAAAAAAGCTTTCTTCCCTGCTGGGCCGGCTGCCGGCGGTGGTTTTTTCGCCCGATGATTTGTTTTTGGTGAAGGGCGGGCCCTCCTTAAGGCGCCGCTACTTGGATCTGACGATCCTTCAAATGGATCAGGGCTATCTCGGGCACTTACAGCAGTATGAACGGACGTTGAAACAGCGTAATTCCCTCTTGCGGCAGAGGGTGCCGAATATCGAAAGCCAATTGGCGGTGTGGGACGAGCCCTTGGCCGAGCATGGCTCAGCGGTCATGATCAAGCGGACGGAAGCGGCGAAGCGCCTTTCTGAATTCGCGGGACAAGCCTTGAAGGATTTGACCGGCGGGTTGGAAAATTTTGAAGTGCGGTATGAACCCCAACTGGTTTGGAATAGCGGCGAAGGTCCGCTGAAAGAAAAGATGCTTCAGGCATTGACGCGGGCTCGACGAGAAGAATTGGCCCGGGGCGTAACGGTGGTCGGTCCGCACCGGGATGATTTGGGTCTTTGGGTGAACGGTCAACCCTTGCGGAAGTTTGGAAGCCAGGGCCAGCAAAGAACCGGAGCCTTGGCCTTGAAGTTGGCGCAGCTGTCGTTATTGACCGAAGGCTGCCACACGGCGCCTTTGGTGTTGTTCGATGACGTGATGGCGGAATTGGATGAAAAGCGCCAGGCTTTTTTTCTCAACCGCTTGCAGGGGGGCGGTCAGGCTTTTTTAACCGGGACCTCGTCCAACGATTTTTCCGCGGCCTTGAAAGGCGCGAGGATTTTTTCGGTGGACGCGGGAGTGGTTAAACAAGAACAACCAGGACCGTGAAAGGCAGGGACAAGGTTCAAGGGACCAG
>CAZHFP010000163.1:0-5310 GCA_964531065.1 uncultured bacterium | reverse complement strand
TCCCCGTGTTGGACTCGAACCAATCCAAATTCTACACCTTTCACCTTAACTGGGGTTGCCATGGGACTAAACCCATTAAATAACAAACCTTAAAGCACCCCTCACCCTACCCTCTCCCTCAAGGGGCGAGGGAATTTATAAAATCTTTTTACGGCGCCACACCCATCTGGACCGTCGGGGTCGGGACGGGGTTTGCGGAAGGCACAACGGGCGTCGGCGTCTGCCAGGGGCTCACTTCAACGCCCAAATCCTGTTCCATTAACCTTTTGGCAATCGGGGCTGAAACAACTCCCCCTTCTCCGCCGTTTTCCACTAGCACCACCACGGAAATCTTGGGGTCTTCCGCCGGGGCGAAACCGGCGAACCAGGCATGGTCGTCGCCATGGGGATTTTCTGCTGTGCCTGTTTTCCCCGCGACTCTCACGCCGGTAATCCGCGCCTTTTTCCCTGTTCCGCTGTTGGAGCTCACCACCTTCTCCATGGTGGCCTTGATGAAGTCCAAATACTTCTGGTCCATATCGGCTTCCTGCATCAAAGTGGGTTGTTTCTCGAAAATAGAACGGCCCGTATTCTGGTCCAACACCCGGTACATCAAGTGCGGTTGAAAAATTTTGCCGTTCATGGCGATCCCGGCGGTGACATCCAGCATCTGGATGGGCGTGGCGAGCAGGTAGCCCTGACCGAAACTCATTTGAATGGTGTTTCCCGGAAACCAAGGCATGTGCTGGGTGCTTTCTTTCCAGCGCGGATTGGGCACGAGACCGGAAGCTTCCGAATCCAAATCAATCTTGGTCTTGCTCCCCAACCCAAAGCGCCGCGCGACCCGGTAGATTTTGTCGACCTTGACTTGAAGCCCCAGTTGGAAAAAGAAAATATCGCAGGACTCGATGATGGCCCGCTCCAGATTCATCCAGCCGTGCCCAAAGGACCGCCAACAGCGGTAAGGGGTCGTCTTGAACCAATAGATACCCCGGCACAAGAAAACTTTTGGCTTGTCCAAATCATAAACGCCGTCTTCCAGGGCGGACATGGCGGTGATCAATTTGAAAACCGATCCGGGCGGATACTGGCCTTGGATGGCCCGGTTTTGGAGCGGATGAAGCTTGTCTGTCATCAGCTTGTTCCAGGACTTATAGGAGATGCCCCCCACAAAATCATTGGGGTCATAGTTGGGGTGGCTCACCATGGCCAACACCTCCCCGTTTTGCGGGTTCGTCACGACCACGGCTCCGTTCTGACTGCCTAAAAGGTCCTCGGCCAATTTTTGTATTTTCCAATCAATGCTCAGCATAAGGGTCTGGCCTTGGACGGGGTCCTTGTAGGCCAGAGTCCGGCGCTGAACGCCCGAGGCGTCCACCTCAACCTGGACTCCGCCGTTTTGTCCGCGCAAAATTTTGTCGTAGGTCCGCTCCACTCCTTTTTTCCCAATCCAATCCCCGACGTTATATCCGTTGTCCCGCAAGCGGGTTAAATCGCCTTCGCTGATTTCCCCGATGTAACCCAAGATGTGGGAGGCCAGGTCCCCGTGCGGATAGTAGCGTTCCGGTTCCATCTGGAGGTAAACGCCCGGCAGGCGGACCCGGTTCTCCTCGATCTTGGCGACTAAATCCTGATCCAAATGGGATTCCAACCGGATGGGTTCAAATTTCCTTCTTTGACTGCGGCTCTCCACCAAGACTTCCAACGAGGAGAGGGATTCTCCCAAAATTTGGCTCAACCGAAGCAAAGTGGTCTCATACGTTTTCATGTCCGCGGGAACCAAAAAAAGCGAATAGGTGGGAACATTGGTGGCCAATATTTCACCGTTCCGGTCCGTGATAATTCCCCGGGGCGCCTTTTGGGGAATCAAGCGGAGGCTGTTGGTGTCGGACATGGCCCGGTATTCGGGATAATTGAGGATTTGAAGGTAAAAAAGTTTGAGAAATATCACCAAAAAAGAAAGAGAAATGATGCCGAACAAAAAACCCATCTTTTTTTCGGAAGCACCCCCAAATTTACCGCCAGAGAGCCTTAACGCCACAATGCCTCCAAAAAACGGTCGGAATTCTGAATTTTGAATTCTAAATTTTGAATGAAGGGTATTTTCGCCTGGCGAAAATGACGTTTATTTAAAATGAAGCATTCAAAATTCAAAATTGCCTTTCTTAAGCCGTCGCCGGGTCAAAACGCCTGCGGCGGAACTTCACGACGAAAAAGCAAACGCCCGCGCCCGCCAGGGACGTGGTTAAAACCGATTGGGCGCAAATCCAAAAAGCGTCCACCGAGGGAGGGGCCGACCCGTCCCACCGGAACAAAAGCCAAATGAAAACCTGTTGGAAAAGGGCCATCCAGAAAATCAGGAAAGTTTGGGTCAAGACCCGCTCCCGATAAACATGCCGCTGCGAAAGTGAAGATAATAGACCGACCAGGGTTTTAGAAACAACATGGGGGCCGATCCAGCCCGCTGAGAGGATATCCTGGAGCAAGCCCAGGCCGAAACCCCATCCGCCGGCCGCGGGAGCGTTGCTGCGAACCCCCTTGAGGACCACGAACAACAAGGGAAGATCAATACCTAGTCCCGCCACGCCGGGAAGCTGTTGAAGATAAAAAGCCGTCAATATCCATAAAAATTCCCGGGGGATTCTCATGGATAGACATCGATGGGCGGCAGGATAAACACGTAATCCAGCGAGGCAAAATCAACGACCGAAGCCAGGTCAATATCCAGGTTCAACCCATTTTCCGATTGGTTCTTTTTAACGACCGTTCCAAGGACGTAGCCCTTGGGAAAAGTTCCGCCCATGCCCGACGACACGATCACATCGTCTTTCTGGATATCCTCGCCGGCGCTGACATAGCCCAACCGAAGCTGGTTGCGGCCCGTTCCCTGCACAATCCCATTGACCCCGGATCTTTGGTCAATACCCGCGACGCTGGAGTTGGCGTCCGTCGTCAAAAGCACCCGGGACGTTTTTCCCGTCACGGTCAAAACTCTTCCCACAATTCCCTGCTCCGAGATGACGGCCGAATCCGCCATCACACCGTCTTCCGAACCAACATCCACGATGAAACTTTTATTCCAGGTGCTGGGGTCGCGGACAATGATCCGGGCTATTTTGGCCGCCCGCGGCAGCTTCGCCTTGATCTGCAAAACCGTTTGCAAGCGGGCCAGATCCGATTCCAATGACTTCTGATTGGAGACGTCCAGGCGCAGGGATTGGTTTTCCATCTGCAGACGGTTTAATTCCTGCCGAAGGGTTCCCAGTTCTCGGACCGCGTTCAGCGTGTCTTCCGGAAAGGTGATCAACCAGGTGATGGATTTTTGAAAAGGGATCCATAGGGAGAGGGCGCTATTTTTAACGGGAGTGAATCGGGAGGCACGGTCCGAATTGCGGTGGACCAAAAGCCAAATACAGACCAGAAGAAGACCGACGAGTAAAAACCCGGAAAAATTTTTAAAGAAAAATTTCAGCATAAAGCTCCAAAAAACAGCCGCCAGCTGTCAGCTGTCAGCCGTCAGCTGTCTTTTAGACTAGACGTATTCTTTTTCGAGAACCGAAATACGCTTCAGGAAGTCCATGGATTTATCCAGCAAATGACCGGCCCCCATGGCGACCGCGGTCGTCGGATCATCGGCCAAGTTCACGGGAACCCCGGTTTCATCCCGGAGGCGCTCATCCAAGTTCTTTAATAAAGAGGAACCGCCGGCCAAAATAATGCCGCGGTCCACAATGTCGGCCGCCAGCTCCGGAGGGGTCCGCTCCAGCACCATTTTGATGGCTTCGATGATGGGAAGCAGGGGTTCTTCCAGGGCTCCCCTGACTTCCTCGCTGGTCAACTCGATGGTTTTCGGAAGGCCCGTGACTAGGTCCCGGCCCTTGATTTGCATCCTAAGTTCTTGCTCCAAGGGAAAGGCGGAGCCGATTTGGATTTTAATGTCCTCAGCCGTTCTTTCACCGATGAGGATGTTGTAGGTTTTCTTGATGTAATTGATGACGGCTAGGTCCAATTCATCGCCCGCGGTGCGGATCGATTTTCCGTAAACAATATCGCCCAAGGAAATAACGGCGACTTCCGTGGTGCCTCCCCCGATATCCACGATCATGTTGCCTTGGGGTTCGGCGATGGGCATCCCGGCGCCGATGGCCGCGGCCATGGGTTCTTCCACCAGGTAGACTTCCCGGGCTCCGGCTTGCTCCGCCGAATCCCGTACGGCCCTCTTTTCGACTTCCGTGCATCCTGAGGGGATGGCCACGACAATGCGCGGACGAATCAGGGAGCGGCGGTTGTGGACCTTGGAAATAAAATAGCGGAGCATGCGTTCGGTCACTTCAAAATCCGCGATGACGCCGTCTTTCATGGGACGGATGGCAACGATAGAGCCAGGCGTTCTTCCTAACATTAATTTCGCGTCATTGCCGACCGCCAGAATCTGGTTGGTGGCTTTATGCACCACGACCAGTGACGGTTCCTGCAGGACAATTCCCCGCCCCTTGACGTAAACCAGGGTCGTCGCCGTGCCCAGATCGATCGCCACGTCGCTGGAAAAAAGTCCTAGTAAAAAATTAAGCAATCCCCACTCCTTCTCAATGGTTCACTGAATTAACCAAGCCGCAGATGAAACGATAAAACAATGTTAATTCCCGAAAAAAAGAACCCCGGTTGAAAAACCAGGGAAAATAAGAACACGGTAAAATCCTTTAAATCAGGCGGATTAGTGTAACACAGAGGTTTTGAGAGTCCAAACTTTTTCAATCAATTTGAGACTTTGAAGGGCCGTAATACCTTGCGTGCGGAAGGAAAAACAAAATGACGGGCGCGAAAGCTTTAAAGCTTTTTTTCGGGGGGGGCCGGCATGATGGGGGGTTTCATGTCCATGTTTTTGGACTTAACCCGCAGTATCTTCTCAAATAATTTCAAATATTCTTTCTTAAGATCGACGGTGGAATAATTGCGGAAATTGCTCTCATCATATTTCTCGCCCAAATATTCCTTGCTCTGCCGGATGAAGGTGAGGATCGCGCCGATATTTTCGTCCGAATCGGTCAGGACAGGTGTTTCGATGGAAACCTTTTGAAGAATACCTTCGCGGTAGCGGCCGATCTGATCCTCGGTGGGGTTGACGATGCCGGATATTTTCCCCGTGAAATTCTCAATGAAAAAGAGGACTTCCGTTTCCTTGCCGTAAAGCTCGGAAATAGCTGTCAGGGGCTGAGAGCCGGATTTCGCGGCCAAATCATTGCCGCACTCCGAGCAAAACTTGGCCTTGATATCGTTTTTGGCCCCGCAATGTCCGCATTTCATGTAATCGGTTTCTCCAAGAGTTAAGTG
>CAZHFP010000162.1:0-5385 GCA_964531065.1 uncultured bacterium | reverse complement strand
TCGAAATAAATAGAATGGAAATCATCAGGACCAACAGGGCCGAGATGGTCATCAAACCAACTTTAAATTCAAGGCTCGCCTTCATAGAAACCCCTAAAATCCAATTTTAAATTCTCAATTCTGAATTTTGAATTAATGTCGTTTTTCAATTTCATTTCAAATTGAAAATACCAAAATTCCTAATTTAGAATTCAACATTCAAAATTCCCGTTCGGTTTATCGAACGGGCATAGGCCCTTCCACGCTTCCCGTAATGAACTGGCGGATATAGGGATCCGCGGTGTTTTTGATTCCTTCCGGTGTTCCCACCCCGATAATTTTTCCATCATATATCATGGCGATTCGGTTAGCCACTTTGTAGGCGCTGTGCATGTCATGAGTCACCACCACCGAAGTCACTTTCAACTTTTGCTGCATCTCGAGGATGAGGTCGTTGATCGCTTCCGAAGTCACCGGATCCAGGCCCGAGGTCGGCTCGTCGTAAAGGATGATTTCTGGATCCACCGCGATGGCGCGGGCCAGACCCACCCTCTTGCGCATGCCTCCGGACAATTGGGCGGGCTTCAGGCCCATCAAATTATCCTTTAATCCCACCAGCTCCAATTTTTGCCGGACGACGTCAACCGCATCCGGTATAGACATCTCAAAATCACGCAAAAGGCGGAAGGCAATATTCTCAAATACCGTGAGGGAATCAAAAAGGGCCGCGTACTGAAATACCACTCCCATTTTCTTCCTCAGGTCATTCAATGCCTGATCGGCCAATCGTCCGATTTCCAAACCTTCCACCCAGACCTCGCCGGAGTCGGGGGGAAGGAGGCCCGCGATATGCTTCAGGATGGTGCTTTTTCCAACGCCCGATCGGCCGATTACCACCAAAGTCTCGCCGGCAAAAACTTCCAGGTTGACCCCGTCCAAAACCTTGCGGTCCCCAAAACTTTTGTGGAGATCCTTAAGTTTGATAATCGCCTTAGATGTTTCCATGGTTCACCTCAAAAATTCAAAAGGGTCAGGATCGCGGTCAAAAAATAATCGGAAATCAGGATTAACATGAAGGAAAATACCACTGCGTTGGTGGTGGCCTTGCCCACGCCCTCTGCCCCGTTGGTGGTGGCGAAGCCCTGCCTGCAGGAAACGACGGCGATGATGGCCCCAAAGAACAGGGCCTTGATCAGCCCTCCCATAATGTCGCTGGTCTCCAGCGAGGACCGGGTGCTTTCAACATAAACGGTGGAGGAGGTGAATTTGAGGGAGCTGACGAACAGACCGCCCCCCCAGCCCACCAGGTCAGCGAATATCGTCAGAAGCGGGAGCATGAAGGTAAAAGCCAAAAACCGCGGTACCGCCAGGTACTTCACCGGATTGGCGGCCAAGGTATAGAGCGCGTCGATCTGCTCGGTCACCTGCATGGTGCCGATCTCCGCGGCCACCGCCGAACCCATCCGGCCCGCGATGACCATGGCGGTCAGGACCGGACCCAGTTCGCGAACCAGCGACAAGGTCACCACCGAACCCAAAAACTGGGAGACCCCCTTGATCTTCGTTTCGAGTGTGTAGCCGGCCTGAAGGGCCAGCACCATCCCCGTGAAAAGGGCCGTGATGACCGCCACCGGGATGGACTCATAGCCAATCTTGACCATTTGCTGGAGGATTAACTTGGAGTCAAAAGGCTTGCGGAACATCCACCGGTTAATGCTAAACGAAAGCAAAACCATCTCACCCATATCGTGGATGAAATAAGAGAGCGTTTTGCCGAACCGTTCGATGAAGGAATTCACGTTTTAGCCTTGTCAAAACTTGTTGGGGCGTACTGGATCACGCCCCGGCGCCATAAATGTCGCCCCGCCTTCAAATATATATCCGCTGCACTCTCTCGCCCACCGCGCAAAGCAGCTCGTACGAAATAGTCCCGGCCAGCGCGGCCTGTTCCTCTACGGGTAAAAAAGCATTGCCATCCCTGCCGAAAATCGTGGCCACGTCCCCTGTCTTCACCCCGGGAACTTTCGAAACATCAGCCATAGTCATGTCCATGCAAACGGTCCCGATCAGGGGAACTTTCTTTCCGCGGATCAGGCAATAACCTTTATTCGATAGGCTTCTTATCAATCCATCCGCGTAGCCGATTCCAAGCGTCGCGACCTTTATTTTTTTCTTGGCGGTGTAGGTCCGTCCGTAGCTGACCGACTCCCCTTTTTCCAGGACCTTCATATGGAGGATGCGGGTTTTCAATTGCATGACCGGCGTGAGTTTGGCCTTGTTTTTCATTTTGGGATTGGGGTAAACACCGTAAAGGGCGATGCCGGGGCGGACCCAAGTACCCTTGGACTGGGGATAATAGGTGATTAACGAGGCGCTGTTGGCGATGTGGGTGGAGGGTGTCATCCCGGCTTCGTTAATTTTTTCCAAGGCCTGCCGAAAGAGGGTGATTTGCTTCCAGGCATATTTGGGATCGCTCCAATCAGCGGTGGCCAGATGGGTGTAAACCGCTTCGACCTTAATCCCGGGAACATTTTGGATCGCGGCGATTTCTTTCAAGGCTTGGGGAGTACGCACGCCCACCCGAGCCATGCCGGTATCGATTTTTACATGAACCACTAAATTGTTGATCTTAAGTTTCCGAGCTTCATTGGCTAATGCCTTGGCGCCTTCCAACGAGCTTACTTGAGGCGTCAAACGACTATTGAGAAGGCTTGGTATTTCCGGCGTCAAGGTTGGAGTTAAAACCAATATCGGGCAGTTCAAGCCTGAATTGCGTAAGGCCACGCCCTCTTGGACAAAAGCCACCGCCAAAAACCTAGCGCCGGCTTGAATCAGAGCTTTTGAAACAGGAACCAACCCGTGGCCATAGGCGTTGGCCTTGACCACCGGAAGGACTTCGGATCCCTTGGCCAGCCTTTGAAGTTCGTGAAAATTTTGGCCCAAGGCGCTAAGGGATATTTCAGCCCAGGCGGGAGTGGTTGGGATTAAAGATTTCATGTGGATTTTATTGTAGCAAAATCACGGAAACTTAGCCTTGCCGAAGCGGAAAAAACACTAAAAAAACCAGGCATTTTTTGCCACAGACGAGCTTCGCTCCGCAGGGATTAACACGGATAAAAAAAAGAATTTTCTTAATTTGATCAAGCCAACTGAGTTCATCCGTGTTCATCGGTGGCTAAAACGTGATTTGCTTTGGACCTACTATCGTTCTGATACCTTTGAGGCCGACTCGAAAGAGGTGTATTGCCGGCGGAAGGTTACTGGAACGTTATCCGTTGGGCCGTTACGCTGTTTGGCGATGACCAGCTCGTACTTGAAATTCGGGTGGCCTTCGTCATTTTGGCCCTCGCTTTCGCGGTGGATAAACATAACGACGTCGGCGTCCTGCTCGATGGCGCCGGACTCGCGAAGGTCGGACAGGACCGGCCTCTTTTCTTCCTGGCCCTTTTGGGGACGGGACAACTGGGACAGGACGACGATCGGGATATCCAGGTCTTTGGCCAAAGCTTTTAACTGGCGCGAGATGTAGGCAATTTCCTGCTCGCGATTATTCACCGAAATGCCCGGTTGAATAAGTTGAAGATAGTCGATGATCAAAAGCCCAATACCGTGTTCCCTTTTCAAGCGGCGCGCCTTGGCTTTCAGGTCCAACACCGACATGGAGGAGGTGTCATCGATAAAAAGCTTCGCCTCGTAGAATTGGCCCGTGATATTCACCAGCCGTCCACGGTCCTGGTCGCTCAAATGCCCCGACCGGGCCTTTTGCAAATCAATGTGAGCCACCGAGCAAAGCAGACGCAGGGCCAATTGCTTGGCCGTCATTTCAATGGAGAAGAACCCAACTGGAATTTTTTTCTTCAGCTGGTTGCTTCCCATGCAGGCGTGCTGGGCGATATTCAAAGCCAAGCTGGTTTTACCCATGGAAGGCCTGGCTCCGATGACGATCATTTCCGCCGGCTGGAGCCCCGCGGTTAACTCATCCAGGTCCATAAAGCCCGTAGGGACCCCTGTGATATGCATCTTCTGGTCGGAGAGATTATTCACGTACTCGTAGCTGTTGCCGATCAGGTCCTTGATGCTGGCGAAGTCTTTCGTTTCCCTTAACTGGGTCGCTTCGAAAATACGGTGTTCCGCGTCGTCCAAAAGCTCCTTGATGGGCATGGCATCGCCGTAGGCGTCAGCTACCACCTGGGTGGCGGCGATGATGAGTTTCCGTGCCGAGGCCTTTTCCTTGACGATCTGCGCGTAATATTCCGCGTTAGCGGCGGTAGGCACCCGGTCGATGAGGGAGGTCAGCGCCGAGATGCCGCCGATCGTCTCGAACTCGCCCATGCGTTTAAGCTCATTGGTCAGGGTGATGATGTCAACGGGCTCTTTGCGGTCATCGAGCGCCACGATGGCTTTATAAAGTTTACGGTGGGCTTCTCGGTAAAAATCCTCTTCTTTGCAAATCGGAATCACCATACGGGTGGCTTCGGAAGAGAGCATCATGGCTCCCAGGACGGACTGTTCGGCCTCTAAATCCTGGGGCGGGACGCGGAACTCGGATTGGTTGGGAAAAGGCGACGGCGGATTACTTTTACGGGCTACTTCCATTGATCAAAACTCCAAAACAAGTGGGTGACTGCGGGGCATTGTAACTTTTCGTTTTCATTTGAAAAGAAAATATTTTAAAAACATTAACTAAAAAAACCTATTAACAATTTACCCACAAAAAATAATGAGTTATCAACATTCCAATCCCATTCCGCGAAAGTTGTCCACCGGAACATTAAATCTACAAACAATTTTAAAAGTCGACAGATACCCATCTTTTTAGGGAAACCATCGGCTGGCCCATGAAAAAGTATACATCCGTATACAATTTAATTTCAAGGGTTCTCCTTTTCCCAGTTGGGACGCAAGATGATCTTGTCGAAAAGAGGTGGGTTCCCCAACATAAATGCCCTACAGGAACCGGGGTGATGTAAAATGAGCTTCCGGTTCCGTTCTCCAACCTTTTCCGTCCGGGACGCTTCGAATCAGGAGAAATCCCATGCCCTCTGAACCATCCAGCTTCCCCTTACTCACCGCCCTTAGGACCAGCGACCTCTTTCAGGACTTGGCCGCCTCCGAAATGGACGAGCTTCTCATCCACTTGCGTATGATCCGCACCCAGAAGGGTTTTGAGATCATCCGGCAGGGGGATTCTTGGGATTCTTTTTACGTGATTCTTTCAGGAAGGGTTTCGGTGAAGGTCCGCAAGGGTTCTAAAACCATCCACCGGGGAGAATTAAAAAAAGGGGAGTTCTTCGGGGAGATGGCCCTTTTAGCCCAACAGCCAAGAAACGCGACGATTACTTCGGAAGAGGTTTCGGAATTGCTCGTTTTGAGGAAGGCGGAGTTTGACAACATCCTGATGAAGAA
>CAZHFP010000161.1:0-5399 GCA_964531065.1 uncultured bacterium | reverse complement strand
CCGCCACGATCACGCCGACGGCCAGCGCCACGAAGACCAGCACAGCGGTGTTCACGGCGACAGCCAAACCCACGGGGAAACCCACACCGATCATTTACCCGAATCCGGCCCCCGGACCAGTCGTGAACATCCTGCCTCCGGCCACGAACGGCCCCTCGAACGTGACGGTGAAGATCTTCACGGTGGCGTTCCGTTTGGTGCAGGAGAGAAGCTACCTCAATATCCCTTCGGAAACGCCGGTTTCATTGACTCTCACGGATAGGAAGGGAAGCCCCCTGGCCAGCGGCCTCTACTATGTGGTGGTCACCACCAGCGGTGGACAATCCATCGGCAAGATGATGGTGATGCGCTAGTCACAGTTCATGTAAAATACACTTCATGAAACCCTTAACTTCCAGGGCCCTTTCTTTTTTTCGAAGTTTCAATCCCTTCCATAACATCATTCATTACTACGTTGATTTAAGCTGTTTCCTCCTCTCGCCTACCCCACCCAGGGACTGGTGGGCTTTGAACCGCCGGAAGAGGTTGACCAACCTTTTTTCGCTCGAAATTAAATATAGGAGCACCGCGGTTCGGGATCTTTTTCTTCAGCAATGTTTCAAGGAAATGGAATCAACCAAGAAAACGGTTTGCGGAGAAAGGCTGGGTTTCAAGGATTTTTTTGTTCCCATCGTCAAAAATGGAAAATTTTTAGGTTCCCTTCAAGCGGGGGCTTTTCGGCAAAGCGAAGTTACCTCCGAAGTTCTCGAAAACAACTGGAGGGAATTGTCGGGTTTGGAGCCCGCGGCGATTTTGCCCGAATACCGGGAATTTGTTCGAGTGCTGTTGGATATTCCCGTTTTGGAGGGTCCCTTGTTCGGCGGCTTTCGGGAATCCTTAGAGATTTTCGCGGAACTCTTATCGGACAGGGCGAACCCGAATGACGCGGCGGGAAAAAGATTGTGGTGGCTTCTGCGGAATGTTTTTTCCAAAGGACTTCCCCACAGCTATTGGCTGGATTGGGCTTTAGGCAGGCCCACTTCCGAATCCCTTCCGGCTTGGACGAAAAGAATGGAAGAGTGGGCGTGGATAAAGGATGAGATTGGAATTGCCCGAATACCCACGACTGTTATTACCGTGATCCCCCAGCGTCCCGGCGCCGCCCATTTGGATTGGACCGCCGAAATGGTACGTGTTTACCGTTTTCAGCGGAAAAGTTTCCTTTTTGGGCAGACCTTGCCAGAGACCGTGGGAGGAAAATTGGATGATTACGGCGCAGTTTTTGTCACTTCCGCCGATCCCCGCATTCCGCGTTTAGCCCAGCGACGTAAGATCGAAGCGCTGGCCGGCAGAATTCACGATTTTGCCCGCAAAGAATTGGGTGTTCCGGTTCTCGTAGGAGTGGGGGAGACGGTGGCGCCGGGAGATCCCTTGGATGATTCCTACCGTCAAGCCGTCATGGCGCTCCATTTACGCCACGATCCCGAACGGAGCGTCCTTTATTTTAATGAAAAGAAAAAAGAAATGACGCAGGGTAGTTTTGGGGGATTGCGTGACATGTTGGACCGTTTGGATCGTTCGTTCAGGACAGCGTCTTTTCCCGGATTGGAGGCTCTCCAAGAGGAGTTCGTTAAGCAAGCCATTCATTTGTCGTTCAATAATCCCCAGGAGATAAGGTGGCATTTTCAATACGCTTTGGATCGGTTGGCGGAAACGGCTGGGAACAGGATGGATCTTCGGAAAAAAGAGGCGGGTCAGCTGCGGATGGAGATATCAGCGAAAATGGAGCAGGCGGCTACCTTGCAGGAATTGGTCTTGGAATTCAAAGAAGCCCTCCGGCTCCTGGCCCAACGCATCGAAAGGCCCCGTTTATTTGAGGAAACCTTTTCGGTGAAAAAAATCACGGATCACTTGAACCAGAATTTCCGCAAGCCCCTTCATATCAAGACCCTGGCCCGCCGGGCCGGCATGTCGGCTTCCACCCTCAGCCGGCGGTTCCAAAAAAGCACCGGCATGGGGCTGGAAGTCTACCTGCAGAACCGGCGTTTGGCCGAAGCGAAAAGGCTTTTGGGAACCACCAGCTTGTCAGTGGCTGTCATCGCTAGGGATTGCGGGTTTGGGTCGGCCTCTCCCTTTGCCCGGTTTTTCCGAAAAAAAACCGGCATCACCCCGCAAAAATTTAGGAAGAAATCCCTCGCCTAAATTCCGCTTTGAAGCTTTACTGGTACCGGTTACATTATTTAAAAGAAATAAAAGTATTGTTATTTGACGTTTACGGTATATTTACTTCGGGCCGGGCCTTGCCGGAACTTTTTTTCAGGGGTATGTTTTCTTCGATACCTGAGAGGTCTATTGATGAGAAGAGGCTGTTGTCCGCCTCCGTGAAACGGCGGCGTAGGCTTGCTTAAAAACGTTTCTTGGAAAACTTCCTGCTGAAGAATGGATTGTTTTCGCCAACCCATCCTGACCGGTGGGATGAAGGATAACTTCTAATATATGAAGATGACGATAAAATATTTTCTTTCGGCTCTCATTTTTTCCTTTGGCGCGTCCGTCCTTTGGGCCGGTACGGCCACGATTGACGCAACCGTTACCAACCAATATATCCGCGGATACGGAGCCGCGAGCGCCTGGAACTCGGCGGCGAATCTTTCCCCCTATGCCCAAGCCCTCTGGGCTGACGACAATGTCAACGGCCACGCGGGCCTCTCCATGCTGCGCACCCGCATTGATCCCACGGATACCGGAAGCGGGACGGCCTGGAACACCGAAGGGGCCCCCATGACCCTGGCCAAGTCCGTCAACCCCAATATCACGATCTGGAGTACCGAATGGAGCCCGCCCGCCGCTTATAAAGGAAACAACAGCGTGAATGGCGGCGGTTCCAACGGCGCTTTGAACAGTACCGCTACCTTTACGGGCGCCGCGTCGGGTGCGGCTAACGCCGCCGATACCAATTATGCCGCCTACCTGGTGCGCTACATCCAATACATCCAGAGCCATTTTGGCGTGACCCTTTACGCCCTTTCTCCCCAGAACGAACCCGACTGGGATCCCACTTATGAAGCCGCTATTTGGAACGCGGGCCAGTTTGACGTCTTCACCCAGGCCTTCCACGCCGCCCTCCAAACCGCCGGACTCTCCACCAAGATCATGATCACAGAAAGCTTTGGCGACAGGCTTCCCTTGGTGGCCACCACCATGAACGATGCCGTTGCGGCACCCTTTGTGAGCATCATCGCGGGGCATATTTATGGCGGAGGGCCCAACGCCCTTTCGGCGGGCGGGTTCAGTCATTTGACCAACCAGGAAAACTGGGAGACGGAGATGTCCGACGTCAGCGGGGCGGGCAACGACCCGAGTATGACCGCGGCCCTCCAGGTGGTCGGTTGGGTCCATAACTGCATGGCCAACGCGAGCATGGACGCTTACCATCACTGGTGGATCTATGGTACCGACAACTCGGCCCTGATCACATCTGGCGGCACCACCAAAAAACTCATGGCGCTAGGCAACTACAGCAAGTTCGTGAGGCCTGGTTTCTACCGCATGGGGGCGACCACGGTTCCCACGGGCGGCGTTTCCTTGACTGCTTATAAGAACACCAATAACTCTTCCCCGACCACCATCGTCATCGTGGCCATCAATGGCAACGCATCCACCACCAGCCAAACCTTCAACCTGAACGGCCTCAACGTCACCTCTGTGATTCCCTGGGTGACCGATGGGAGCAACGACCTGGTTCAGAAGGGGGCCGTGGCAGTTTCGGGCAATTCGTTTACCTATAATCTCACCGGGCCGAGCGTCACTTCCTTTGTGGGTGTTAACAACGGCGGTACGCCGATCCCGACCTCGACGCCTACGAAGACCCCAACGCCGATTGTGCAGTCCACCTGGCGGGTGAATGCGGGAGGGCCGGCCTATACCGATACCCTGGGTAATCTTTGGGCCGCCGATGAGAATTTCAGCGGCGGGTCCACCGTCGCCAGCGGGGGAGCTATCACGGGCACCCCGGATTCGACCCTTTATGACACCCAGCGTTTCGGAACTAGTTTCAGCTATTCGTTCAACGTTCCCGCCGGAAGTTACCAGGTCACTCTGAAATTCGCCGAGACCTATTCGGGCGACTTCGCGACGGGGGATCGAATTTTCAAAGTGGCCGTCAACGGAACGACCGTTGTGTCGAACCTGGACATTTACGGACAGGTGGGTTCCAACGCGGCGGACGACAAGGTAATTAATAGTGTTGCCCCGAGCGGAGGAGTCATTACGATCACCTTTACTGGGACAACGAGCACTGACACCAGCGCGGTTTTGGAGGCCATTCAAATCATTCCCATGCCGTCCACGCCTACCGCTACCTTTACCGCTACGCGGACGCTGACCTTTACCAATACCCCGACCAACAGTTCGACACGGACTTTCACACCGACTTTCACTCAAACGTCAACGAGCACACCCACGCGTACTTCAACGAACACGAGCACGATGACGGCGACCCGGACCCTGACTTTCACTCCCACCAATTCTTCGACAGGGACGCCGACGGCGACGCGGACTTTTACGCCGACGCAGACCAACACGGCCACCAATAGCGCGACCAACACCTCTACGAAGACCAACACGCCTTCGAATACACCTACCAATAGTCCAACGAATACCACCACCCGCACCCCGACCTCGACACTCACCAATAGTCCCACCAATACCCCCGTCATCACCAATACGCCGACAAATTCCTCAACAAACACCGCCACCCGCACCGCAACCAATACGCCTTCGAACACGCCGACCTTTACTTCGACGAACACACCCACGAATACCTCTACTAATAGCCCTACCCGCACCACGACCTCGACCAACACCTCCACGATCACAAATACCCCTACTCAAACCCCGGTCATCACCAACACGCCCACGAATACCCCCACCAAAACCAATACGCCTTCCAATACCCCGTCCAACACGCCGTCGAACACATCGGCCAACACGAGGACGTCCACTCCCACCAATACTTCTACGAATAGCCCGACAGCCACGCCGACTCGAACCCCTACGAATACCAACACCTCCACCATCACGAACACCCCTACCAACACTCCCCTCATCACCAATACGCCCCCGAACACCTTTACTAAAACCAAGACGCCAACTTTGACGAACACATCGACGCCGAGCCTGACGAGTACTTCAACTAACACACCCACGAACACGAGAACGAGTACCTTCACCAACACTCCCACCAATAGCCCAACCCCTACGGCTACCAACACTTCTTCCAATACTCCCACCAGGACCTTTACCTCAACCGCCACCCACACGCCGACGAACAGCAACAGCCCCACAGCGACCTCAACGGCCACGGATACGATGTCGGCTACCTCGACATCGACAGGGACAACGTCGCCGACCTCAACTGC
>CAZHFP010000160.1:0-5400 GCA_964531065.1 uncultured bacterium | reverse complement strand
TTACGAATTCGCCGACGATAACGAATACGTTAACGGAAACTTCAACCATAACGGCTACCCCAACCGTAACGGCCACAGCGCAGCCGGCGCAGGCCATCGTGCCCCTGGGCACATCGGGAACCTACGCGGTCTTGGCCGGCTCGGCGATAACCGATGCGGGTGAAGATATTTGCGGAAGCTACGGAATAGCCCCGGGGACCACGGAGACGGGTGCGGTTTACACCTTCAACGCCCTTTGTCCGGGCAGCGTCGCGGCTTTCGGCTCACCGGGCCCCGCGCAGACGGCCCAAGATGACCTTGGCATAGCTTATACCAACGCCACCGCCCTAGCGCGCGGAACTCCCGTCCCGGTTCCCACCGTGGGAGTGGGTGATATTGGAGGCGAAACACTTTATCCAGGCCTCTACTCGGCTGTTTCGATCGGAGTAACGGGTTCCGTGACCTTGGACGGCCAAAGCGCGGCAACCCCGGTTTTTATCTTCCAGATATCTTCCACCTTCATTACGGGAACCAGCAGCCAGATCGTCCTCAAAAATGGCGCGACCGCCGCTAATGTTTATTGGGCGGTGGGCAGCAGCGCCACCCTGGGCACCAACTCGGTTAATAAGGGAATCATCATGGCCTATTCGGCGATCACCCTGAATACCGGAGCCACTTTAGAAGGCCGGGCGCTCGCGCAAACTGCCGCGGTTGTTTTCGACGGCACGAATATCATTACCAAGCCCTAAAGGATTGGTTTTAAAGGCCGTACGGTTTACCGATGGCTGGATAAGATTTACCGGGATTTATGCGCGGTTCAACCCGCGCATAAATCCTTTTCATTTTTAAAGCGGTTTCAACTCCGCGAGATGGGATGAACGAAAGGCTATTGAAGCCTGCCCTTTATTGAGAAGATAGACGGGCTAAAAGGCAGGCTCCAATTTCTTTGAGCTGGGATTTGAGGGTGGCGTTAATTTTAGGAGGGGTGGATGAGAAGCTCCAACGGAAAAGCGGAAAAATCTCCTATGGGACGCGGCTTCATCATTGGTTTAGCGCTCTTTATTTTTGTTCCCGCCCTTGGATTCGCCAATGACGGGACCATCATGGTATTGGATTGCACCACTTCCGATGTCGCCTCGGATTTAACAAGCCGGTTTCCGGTCGTGTACCTGTCGAACAAGCATTTTGACGCTTCTAAATTTTCGGAGGATGGAAAAATTTCCCAGACTGATTTTGCCGCTCTTGCCAAGACGGGATTAAAAACATCCAAAGGCAACATTCGTTTTAAGGTCAAAAAAAATGACGAAATTGATGTTTATATTGTTACCTCGATCCGGATGGACACCTTTGAGCAGGCGGTCGCTTCGGCCGTCGCGCCGCTTCAATGGATATCCGATCCGATTACTTTTGTAGCCTCCAACTCCCCGATTCGCTCCTATCCGGTGACGACGGCCAGCCAGCCTCTGACGTTGTCGATTATGAGGACGGCGAGGTTCCTTTTGAAGGAGCAACAGAGGCCCACCTCGCTGGAGTCGGGCCGTTACGAGAATGATTCTTCCGTATTTGGGGCCACCTTCAAGGTCGCGGCGCCGCGCCAGCTCAGCCCGGATGAAAAGGCGCCTTTGGACAAAATTTATTATTATTACCTGCAAAAGTACAAGCTAAAATTTGACAACAGCGTCTTAAGCCTGTCCTTTGAGGATCAAAGCGGGAACAAGGAGAATGTAGCGACGATTTTAACGGGCGCTTCCGATAACTGGTTTCTCACGGCGGGAAGCCCCATCATCGCCTATGACGCCCATACGAATGATTTTAGCGGGAACCCAACGGGACTTTATTTGGGTTTGAATTGGACGCCCAATGACATTTTTGACCCCAACGCGAGATTCCTCATCGTCAATTTCCTGGATATCAATACCTCCAACCCCACGTCGGCCATCGGATTGGTGGGCTTGGGGATGGGTTTTCCGAAAACGAGCAAGTTCATCCCCTTGTCGACTTTATCAGTCACGGAGGTTTTGGCCTACAACCTGACCCTGTCCAAATTCCAGTTTTTGACCATGATCAACTATGACGTGACGGATATTCTGCAGCTCTTAAAGTTATGACGGGCACCAAGAACGCTGAAGGAGGTTGGTATCCATGAAACCAGAAGCTTTGCCGGGCCGGGGCCGATGGGTCGCGGTTTTCTTTTTTGTTTGTTTTGGCTGGATCGCTTATCAAAGCTTTTGCCTGGCCGAGCCGTTCCTCCCGGGTGTTTTAGGCGCCGCCATGTTGGGCGTTCTTTTTTCCCCGCTCTACCAACGGGTTCTCCGGAAGGTTCAAAGCCCTAACGCCGCGTCGCTTCTCTTGACGATCGGGATTTTTCTCCTGACCGTTCTGCCCGTGGGCTGGATGGGTTGGCTGCTTTTGAAGGAAGCGGAGACCCTCCGTCCCACTCTGGCGGGATTTATCGACAACTACAAGACTCCGGCCTATTTTCAGGGGTTCTTGGATCCCTTGATTCTTTTTTTTGAGGGCTTTCACATTGAATTAAAGCCGCTGTTATTGGATAAAGCGGCCCAGGTCGCCGATGAAATGAGCGCCAAGGGAACCCAGCTGGGCGGGCATTTGCTGATCATGCTTTTTAACGGTGTGGTCCTGCTTCTCACGCTTTTTTTCGTTTTCCGGGACGGGAGAAAAGCCGCTGAGGCGGTTATTTCGGTTTTGCCGATGAACCGGCAAAATAAACAGGACATATTAAGACGGGTCCACGCGACTTTTCGGGCGGTGGTGGCGGGTGTTTTCGTGACCGCTGTTGTCGAAGGTTTATTGGACATGTTCGGTTTTTTCGCGGCGGGGGTGCCCTTGGCCATCTTTTTCAGTTTGGCCGTGGCGGTATTTTCGCTCTTGGGCGCCTCGGTTTTAATCACCATCCCCGCGGCCTTTTGGGTGATGAACCATGACACGGGCTGGGGCATTTTTCTTCTCGTTTGGGGAATCGTCGTTTCGATCCTGTCGGATAACGTCTTAAAACCGGCCCTGGTGGGTTCCCAGGCCCGCATGCCGTTTCTCTTGATGTTGTTCAGCACCTTGGGGGGGATAAAGTTATACGGCCCCATGGGATTATTTTGGGGACCCATGGTGATCACCGCCTTCTTGACCTTTTGGAGCATTTACCGGAAGGACTATAAGACTTAAGAACTTCCGCTTTTGTTAGTCACGTTTTCTAACCCGCGGATTTAAAAATAAATTTGAGTTCCCGATCTATCAATTTGATCGGTTGGCGGCTCCGTCATTTATTTTCCGAAAAGAATTCAGCCGAACCTTTCAATCGATTTCCCGACAAGCGTAAGATGGATCTCGGTATTTTTTAAGCAGTTAAAAAAATTCAAGAAAGAAGATTCGGAATGAAAAAAATTATTTTGTTTTGGCTGCTGATTTTCTCCGCCGTTAGGATTGAGGCCGGTGAGGTGGCGAACGTTCAAGCCGGTCCCTTGACGGCCATGTGCACCCTGTCGCCGGCTTCGGACAGCCAAGTGAAAGGATGGGTTAAGTTCACCGAGAAGGGAAATTACGTGGAGGTTGAGGGCGATATCACGGGCTTGACTCCCGGGAAACACGGATTTCACGTGCATGAGAAGGGCGACTGCTCGGCTCCGGACGCGGCTTCCGCCGGCGGGCATTTTAATCCCGAGCACCAAGACCACGGGTCCCCGAAAAACGTGATCCGCCATGTGGGGGATTTGGGAAATATCAAGGCGGATAAGGATGGAAAGGCGTCGTTTCGGTTCAAGGACAAAGTCATCCGGCTTTCCGGTAAAGACTCTATTGTCGACAAGGCTCTGATTTTACACGCGGACCTGGATGACATGAAAACCCAGCCGACGGGGAACGCGGGTAAAAGGGTCGCTTGCGGCGTTATTGAGCGGATGAAATAAAGTTCTAAAGGAGCCGGGACATGAGCGGATCAGCCCTATTGGAGAAAAATCTAGGATTCAAGAAATGCGTGCCGCCTCAAAAAGGCGATCGTCCCTTGAGTGCCGCCCTTATCAAGGGATACCTATCGCGATTATCCGGTTGGAAACGATCGGGGAAAGAAATCGTGAAGTTGTTCAAGTTCGCGGACTTCCACGAGACGATCGATTTCGTCAATGCCCTAGCCTATATCGCCAACCGGGAGGATCATCACCCGGATTTGGAAGTGGGCTATAAAACCTGCAAGGTGCGCTACAGTTCCCACGAGCTCGGGGGCTTGTCGGAAAATGACTTTATTTGCGCGACGAAAATTGATGAATTGGTCGACGGTAAATAGCGGCTTCGGCGGATAGTGATGGGTCAAAGGGAATTTTATTATTTTTTTAAGGAGCGTAGATGAATGAAGAAATCCTGAAAAACTTCGGACCCTTGGGGCCTCTTGCCGGGACTTGGGAAGGCGGTCCGGCGGAGGACACGGCGCCCGGGAAGGAGCGGCAAAAGGTCATCAACCCGTATCGGGAAAGAATGGTTCTTGATCCCTTGAGCCCGATCGCCAATCACGAGCAGAAATTGTTTGGATTGAGGTATTCCACCCAGGCCTTCCGCCCGGGGGAGACGGACCCTTTCCATGACGAAGTCGGTTATTGGCTTTGGGACCCGAAAGAGGAGTTGTTGTTCAAAGGCGTCACGATTCCCAGGGGAATGGTTCTGCTCGCCGGCGGGCACGCCAAAGCCGATGCCAAGAGCTTTAAACTCAAGGCCGAACTGGGGTCCCATACCTTTGGCATTTGCTCAAACCCCTTTTTGGATGTGGAATTTCAAACGGTCAAGTATGAAATCGAAATGAGAATCAACGCGGACGGTTCGTTTACTTACGATCAAAATAACTTTATTCAAATCAAAGGGCAGGAGAAGACTTTCGAGCACCGGGATATCAACACCTTGCGCAAAGTCAGCTAAGCCTGAGAATCTAAAGATTCAGGAAAAGGTCTGAAATGCTTAACTGGCTGCAGTCCCTTTTGGCGGATTATGGATATGGGGCGATTTTCCTGATATTGTTTTTGAACAACCTGGGCATACCCTTGCCGGCGAATACATTGTTATTAGGGGCGGGTTTTTTCGTTGGAAAGGGGATTCTGTCCCTTTGGCTCACGGTCGCCGCGGCCGCCGGGGCGTGTTTTATGGGCACTAATTGCAGTTATTGGCTGGGGCGGTGCTATGGCCGGCATCTTCTTGAAAAAATACATTGGCTCCGGCTGACGCATCAAAGAGTAAAGCATTTGGAGCACTTCTTCAAAAGGTACGGGTCCAAGGGAGTTTTTTTCGCCCGTTTTGTTTCTCTTCTGCACCCTATTATCGGCATCCTGGCCGGTATGGGGAAAACTCCGGGACGCTCTTTTCTTTTTTATAACCTGGCCGGATCGGCGATCTACGCCCTTCTCTATACCTTGGCGGGGGATTACT
>CAZHFP010000159.1:1221-5411 GCA_964531065.1 uncultured bacterium | reverse complement strand
ATGGCCTCGCCCAGGTCCTTGCCGACCTTGTTGGAGTCCACGTCAAAGGCGCAGGAGAATTCCACATCCCCCACGTGGTACTTGCCCAAGCGGACATGCATCAAACCCGGCACGAAAACTTCCTCATCGGCGTTGCGGTAAAAGCTCACGCCTTGCACCAAGGATGAAGCGCAGCAACCCACTCCCACAACCGCCACTCGAATCTTGGGCATAACTTACCAATCCTCCAGGCAATATCACGGTTTTACCCGTTTGTTACTTATTCGTTTTCTTCCAGACATGAAAAATTCTTTGCCCCACCGTCACCAGGGACAATCCGCCCACCAAACCTAATGCTTCGGTCGGCAGGCCCGCGAAAAAACCAAGCGCCAAGAGGATCACTCTCCCCGGCCGGGGCAAGACCCCAACCTCGCAATCAATCCGAAGACCTTCCGCCCGGGCCCTCGTATAGGAAACCAGCAGGGATAAAATACAGACGCCAAAGGCCAGCAAAAGCGCCTGAGGATTTTGGTGTTGGTAATAATACAATAGAAATCCGCCAAAAACGACCGCTTCCGAAACCCGGTCCATGGTGGAATCCCAAAAAGCGCCAAAAGAACCTTTGAAACCGCTATTTCTGGCCAGGGCGCCGTCCAGAACATCAAAAAAACCCGCTCCCAAAAGCCAGCAGCCAGCCGCCGCGTTTTTTTCTTGAAGCAATGAAACGGGAACCATGAAGGTGACCCCCACCCCTATCAGCGTGACCAGGTTCGGACTTATCCCGGTTGCCGTTAAAACCCTTGAAAGAGGCTTTAAGGTTTTGTCCATCCAGGTTTTTATTTTGTTTTTTTGTTTCAAGAAAGCCTCACGAACTTTTCACCGCAGAGACGCAGAGGCGCAGTAAATATTTTTGAAATCGACAACGTTTTAATATTATCTTTAAAACTGCGGCTCCGCGGTACGATTTTTTCTATTTTAAAGAGAACCTCTCGCCCAAATAAATTTCACGGGCCCTCTTGTTGGAGGCCAGCTTGGACGCCGTGCCGGACAAAAGAATCTTTCCCTCAAACATGATATAAGCCCGGTCCACGATCGAAAGGGTTTCCCTCACGTTGTGGTCAGTGATGAGGATGCCGATTTTCTTTTTTTTCAAAAACCGGATGATACCTTGGATGTCTTGAACCGCGATGGGGTCGATGCCCACGAAGGGCTCATCTAAAAGAATGAAGTTGGGCTGGAGCACCAAGGCCCTCGCGATTTCCACCCTTCGTCTTTCCCCTCCCGAAAGGGTGTAGGCCTTTTGTTTGGCCAAGTGGGCAACCTTCAAATCGTTCAAAAGCTCTTTTAACCTTTTTTCTCTTTCCATCGGCGGGAGATTCGTCAGTTCCAATATCGCTTTGAGATTCTCCTCAACCGTCAGTTTTCGGAAAATGGACGGCTCCTGGGGCAGATAGGCAATTCCCAAACGCGCCCTTTTGTACATGGGCAGGTGGGTTAATTCGTGGACTTGGCCGTCTTCTTCCAAAAAAACTCGGCCCTCATTGGGGGCGATAAACCCGGTGGTCATATAGAAGGTCGTGGTCTTCCCCGCCCCATTGGGGCCCAAAAGTCCCACTACTTCCCCTTGATGGACCTCGATGGAAACATGATCGACCACTTTTTTTTTGCTATAGGTCTTTACCAGGTTATTGGTTCGAAGCACTCTCATGGTTTCAACCTCTTCGTTAACAGGATGATGAAAAAGTCCAAAGAACGGACTTTCCCCCATGCCCCATTAAAAAAACAAAAACAGGGCATGGGGACGTCCCCATTTTTACAATTTTTATCCCAATAGATCAAATGGGGGTTCCTATCTTCGTCGCGAATCACCCCTTGAAAAACAAGGGGTGAAAAATAATTCGCTCCTCGCCCATGGCTGTAGACAGGGTGTAAAAAAAACTTTTTCAGCTCCCTGTTAAAATTTCAACCTTGAAATCCCACGTTTTTTCCAAACGGTGACCGGTCCTACCGCTTATTTTTTTAAACCCACAGCCCCCGCGCCCAATTGAGCCCCGCCGCCGATTGCCGCCGCCGGGGTCGGCCCGGCCGTCGGACTTGGATTCACCACCGGCGTTCCAGCAAGCCCGGGCGGAACACCCTTCTCCAATCCCTTGAACGACGGCTTTCCTTTTTCCCCCTTGGCCGGGGCCAAACCCTTCCCGTCGCTCTTAACCGTTTGGGGCAATCCCGACGGATAAAAAACACCATCCGCCATTCCTTCCACCAGAATGCTCCGGCCCGAGCCGAGATTCGAGACGATCCTCCGGCCAGAGAGCTGGCCGTTGGACATGGTTAACTTGGGATCCTCTTCCAGTATAAATTTATCTTCCTTGGATAAAAAGGTGGCCTTTTGGGCTTCCGCTTTGCCGTCATCATGAAAAATTTGGACATTCTGGTGGATGACCACGGTCTTTTTTTCCGAATCCAATTCCATTTGCCTCCCCATAGCCGTGATCGGTCTTCCATTCTCATCCAAACTCGTGAGCAAAGGATGGTCATGGGCGGTCATCAGGCTCATCAAATCCTGGTATTCCAGGTTGCCGCAGGTGACCGTGAGATCCGTGGTGGGGTCCACCACTTTTACCTTTCCATCGGCCGTGGCTTCCCGATTTTCTGACATCGCCCTCACCTCGTTAGCCGTCAGGACCACCTGGTCATGAACAGCCTTCACACCGCCTTTGAACAAGGTGAGGCCTTTCAGCCGGTCAAAAAACAATTGAACCGCCGAGATATTCACGGGCTTTCGGGAAGAAACCTCCCGGTTGTCTTTGATGTCATAGGCAAAAACCGAATTAGTAAACCCAACAAAAACAATGTTTGCCACCAAGGCGCCAAGAAAAATATAGGTTTTTATAAAAGTCTTCTTCATTTTTTCACCTTTTACAGACGACGAAGGACGGATGACGAACGACGGACTTTAAAACTTTTTAGAATTCTCGAAAGTCTCGATTTCATGCGTGTCCCTTACCTGCGTATGGACATCCTTCATAAAGCGGATATTATTCAGCTGGGTGTCGGCCACCAGCCCCACGGCGGTGATATCGTCCGTTCCCTTGTACACGTGAACCCGGCTGTCGGTTTTGATCAGATCCGTGTCGGGCTCCCAATTTAATTTGTCGGTTTCCAACTTGGATCCATTTTCAACGATTAATTCCACGTGCCCCTCCGCCTGGGTGGCGTTCGTCTCGGTATTGATCGTGGCCTTGTCCCCGGTCAAAGTCGAAATGAGCTTATCCTTCTTAAAGTATTGGGCGTAAATGACATCCGCGTAAGCTATTTTCTGGTTTTGATAAAACCGGGCGATATCAGCGTCCATGGACCATCGTTTTTGCCCTTGGACGGTAGAAACCAGGTGGAATTTCTCAATGACCGCGTCCGGGGAGTTTTCCCCCTGCGAGAAAACTTCCGGACTGGTTGGCTTCGGCCGGCTTTGGTTCAAGCCCCAATAAAGAAGGCAAATTAAACCTAAGGCCCCGCCCAGCAGCCAGACCATCCGCTTACGGCGCGGGCCATTGGATTCCTCCTCGGGAATCTCGAGGAGGGGGTCTTGAGGGATCGTTTTAAGGATATTTTTTCGCACTTTTAGCCCTTTAACCTTTTAAACTTTTTCACCAGTGGTTTCGCCTTGAGGGCGGGTCTTCCACCGCTCGTGCATCCACATCCATTGATCCGGGTAAGCCTTAACGTAGGACTCGACCGCCTCAGTATAACGCCGAACGGTTTCCAGTACGTCCCCCTCAAAATCCTTGGACTGCCGGACTTCGATTTCACGGTCGATTTGAAATTCGAACCGGCCGTCCGCTCCCCGGACTAGAAAAGCGGGTACCACCGCGGCCCCGGTTTTTCGGGCGATTCGGGCGACTCCCGATTGGGTCCAGGCGTCTTTCCCGAAAAAAGGCACAAACACCCCGTCATTGCCGCTGTCCTGGTCCACCAGGGCATAGACTATTTTATTATCTTTCAAAGCCTCCAAAATACCCCTCAAGGCCAGACCCCGCTTGATCATAGAAGCTTTTAATTTAAACGTCCTCATTTCCGTCACCAGATCATCGAAACGCGGGTCATAAAGTTTTTGGGCCAGGCCCGCGGTCGGATGATGGGCGGCAAGCACCGCGCCCAAAAGCTCCCAATTCCCCAGGTGCCCCGTGACCACAAAGGCTCCCTTGCCACGG
>CAZHFP010000159.1:0-1121 GCA_964531065.1 uncultured bacterium | reverse complement strand
TTTGAAGGGGCCGGCCCCCTTTTCGGCTTGGATTTTCGGAAAAGCTTTGAGGCAAGTCATTTTCTCCGACTAAGGTTTAATTTGAATCCATAGCCTGGCCGAAGCTTAACTCAGTTAAGCATGTCGCTGGGGGCGGAAGAAGCCTGTCCATTCGCTTTATGAAAATGTTGCAGGGCCCTGGTCCAAAGCCCCTGGGCCTTGAGAATTTTTTCAACCACTTCCCGGAAGGCGCCCGAACCGCCCTGAGCTTGGGTCACATAATGAACGGCTTTCTTCACCTCGAGTCGGCCATAGGGAACCGTCACCGCCCAACCCACCCGGGACAAGAGGGGCAGATCAATTAAGTCGTCGCCGATATAAGCCACCTCGGAAAGTTTCAGTCCTTCCTTTTCACAAAGAGCTTGGGCGGCGGCCAGCTTATCCAGTTTGCCTTGGTAGAGAAAAGGAACCTTCAACCGCTTGGCGCGGACCTTGACAGGCTTAGAAATTCTCCCCGAAAGCCATCCGACCCTTAAACCACCGTAGGCCGCCAACCGGTGGCCAATGCCGTCCTGAATGTCAAAAGCCACGAATTCTTCCTTCACTCCCACATACACTTTTCCGTCGGTCAAGATGCCGTCCACGTCGGTTAAAAGAAGTTTAATCCCCCGAAGGCTCATCCCTTGTCCTTTTTCATCATGGTTTTAGGGGCTTCCCAAAAAGTCTGCCGTCATCCGATTTTGATTTGTCCCCGTCCCAGCAAATCATGCAGGTGCACCAGACCCACCGCGCGCCGTTTCCCGTCCACCACGATCAATTGAAAGATGGCTTTCTCTTCCATTAATTGCAGGGCGAGGGCCAGCGTCATATCGGGGGGTATCACCGCGGGACGGGGAGTCCGGAGGTTGGCCGAGTTCCACCGGCGGATATCCGGATTCTTGAGCATGGCGCGCCGCAAATCTCCGTCCACGATAATGCCCATTAATTTATTTTTCGGATCAACCACGCAGGCGGCTCCGACTTTTTTCGCGTTAATTTCCTTGGCCACTTCCTCAAAGGAAGACCCCATCCGCACCTGGGGAATTTTGTTTCCCCGGCGCATGATATCGGACACCTTTAATTGAAGACGCCGTCCCAATTCC
>CAZHFP010000158.1:0-5427 GCA_964531065.1 uncultured bacterium | reverse complement strand
TGCCTTCGTAATAATGGACGTCATAGACAATGTTGGCGTCCGTCGGCGCGGGAACTCCATCCAGCCTCCAAGAATAATCGCATCCGCCCTCAAGGCAAATATGGGGGATGGCGGTACCACCGCTTTCGCCGTTTCGGGCGGAAGAAAGTAAGAAAGGAATTCCAGTGCTGGCGTTGGCCCAGGTCGTCCAATCCGTGTTGCCGGCTCCTCCCGGAAAGGGTTCGTTATAGAGACCAAAGAGGACGCCGGGGACATTCTTGTATCGGCCCGCCACGTTATTCCAAAAGGCGGGGCTGTTGGAATCCGGCATGGCCTGTTGGATGACATCATTTTGATTTAATAAGTGAAGATCTAAAATGACATAACAGCCTTTGCTGTTGGCGTCATTGACGATATCGTCAACCAACTGGCGGTAAGAATATTGGAAATTGTTCCAGTAGCCCTGGTTCAGCGGCAAGCGGATGATATTCACTTTCCAGGTGCTGATCAGTTGATCGAGGGAAGCCAGAATATTTCCACCGGCGCCCGAGGGAGGCCCTTCGCCGACTCCCCATTCCATGCTGGGAAGGTTAACGCCCCTCAGCGTCACCGCGCAGCCGGTGGTTGTCTGAATCGAGGTTCCGCTAACTTTAAGCTGGGCAATCGCGAGAACTAAATTGGGAAGGGTGAAAAATAACAGAAAAGAAAATAAAAACGATGTGAGCTTCATGCCATAAAAAAAGCCGCTTCTCTTCAACGAAACAGAGAGGGCCGAGATGGATTTAGGGGTTATTTTGGAGAACCGCACTGACATCCCTTTAGCTTTATTTGAACCAGCGATTTCCGATGCGTTGTGGCTATGGACATATTAAACCACAATTTTTTACTTTTTGGCAAAATTAGGAAAATAAATAACAATCATAGTACCGGCCAAATCAAGTTATTTTAAACGTGAAAACAACCCCTCTTGATCGGGGGCCTAAATTTTCCGATCCGAGTCTGGAACCACCCTCTTCAATCGAATTCAAATAAACGAACAAGATTTTCTGCCTTAACGAATGGTGGGCGAAACAGGATTTGAACCTGTGACCCCCTGCGTGTAAAGCAGGTGCTCTAACCAGCTGAGCTATTCGCCCGATAAAAGAACGGGGCAAAAAAAGAACCCCGGCCGCTTAAAACGGCCGGAGTTATTCAGAACCGCTGAGATTATTGGGGGCTTTTTTCGATGAAAAGAAAAAATTTGATGGCGCTTTTTTTCTCTCCATCAATCGTAAGATGGATGAATTCCGGTTTAAAGTTGGCGTCCATCCCATCACCCTTCAAAAAACCCCGAGCGATAGCGATAGCCTTAACCGTATTGTTAATGCTTTCCGGACCCATGGCCACGATCTCAACGCTTTTTCCATCCCGCACGTTGTTGGCGATGGCTCCAGCCACGGTGGAGGGGTTACTTTTTGCGGCAACTTTGAGTGTCATTGTCCCAACCAAACGCGGCTCCTTCTTCCCCCCGCCCTACAACACATCTCTTCGGTTTTTATATCATGGGACCCAGGGGCTGTCAACAAAGCCCCCGGCTCCCTAACCGAGAATGACTTCAACTTCGTTCATCTTCTTAGAGTGTTGCGGAGGAATAATATTTCCCGAAATTTTCTTACCATTCACCGTGATCGATGATACACCCTTACTCACGTGGCCAGGGTTATTAACGACAATATGATAGTTGGATCCCCGGAACTTCCGCGTTACTTCATATTTACCCCAATCCTTGGGGATACAGGGATTCACCATCAACCCCGAGTAGGTCGGCTTGATCCCCAAAAGATACTGGGTTCCCGCCACGTAATTCCAGGTCGCCGCCCCTGTCAGCCAGGAATTCCGCGCGAAGCCGAAGTCCCGGTGTTCTTCCGCGGCGATGGCTTGGGCGTAAATATAGGGCTCCGCTTTGTGAACGTCCTGAATGAGATCCTTGGTCGTCGGTAACAACTGTTTGTAATATTTCATGGCCAGGTCCGCCCGTCCCAGCATGGTTTCGGCGATCACCGCCCAGGGATTAGCATGGCTGAAAATACCGCCGTTTTCTTTCAACCCCGGCGGAAAGGTGCTGACCCCGCCAAGCCGCGGGCTAAAGTGTTTGAATCCTGGATACATCAGCGCGATGCCGTATTTCGAATCCAAATGCTCCTTCACCCCGTCCATACAGGCCGGCCCCCTCTTGGAATCGGACACGCCGGAAATAACCGCCCACGTTTGCGTATTGAGATAAATCTTTCCATCGGTTTGCTTTTTGGAGCCCAGCATGGTTCCCCATCCGTCGAAGGCCATGGCGTACCAGCCGCCGTCCCAACAAACCTTGTTAACGCGCGCTGCCATATCATCCGCCATCCGGCGGTATTTTTTCGCGTCAGATTGCTTGCCGAGAGTTTCCGCCAGCTCGGCGAAATCCCTGGCGCACTTGACGAAAAATTCCGCCACCCAAACGCTCTCACCGGGCTTTGGCCCATTGATATGAAGTGTGTCATTCCAATCCGCAAAACCCATCAGCGGAATGCGGTGCGTTCCAACGTTCTTATAGGTGTAATCCAAAGGAGCCTTTAAGTGCTCATACATGGTGGCCGAACCCCCGTCCGCCCAAGCCACTTTTTCCTTAAGATATTTCATGTCGCCTGTTTCCTTCACATAGGCGGTCGTGGACAAAATAATCCACAAGGGATCATCCGAATAACCCTTGCCATCCCCTTCCCCGGTTAAGCGGAAAAACTGATGGTAGGCGGTTCCGTCTTTAAACATGTTTTTGGCCAAATCGGTGATGAGTTTTTTGACCTTTTGGGGAACGCTATGGATGACGCTGAGGACGTCCTGATTGCTGTCACGAAAACCCATGCCTCGGCCGATCCCGCCTTCGTAAATCGAGGGGCCCCGGGACATGCTGAAGGTCGTGTGAACCTGATAGGCGTTCCATTGGTTTAGACAAAGGTTAACGTCTTTGTCCGGCGTTTTGACCTGTAGGGATTCCAGTTTTTCTTCCCAATGGTTTTTTAAATCCTTCATGACTTTATCAACGGCACCGGCTTTGCGGTATTTCGCGATAAGTTTGGCGCCGGCCGCGATGGAAGGAGCCACCCCCAAGATATAGGTGATGGACTTCGTTTCTCCGGGTTTCAAGGTTAAGGTCATGGCGGTCGCCGCGACGGGATTGCCGCCATCCGCCGTCGATCCGGAACATTTACCGTCCATCACTGCCTGTGGATTCGCTTCCGAATGGTAGGGCCCCATGAATTTTTCCCGATCGCAGTCATACGAACTGAACTTCTTATCCGCGGTAAAAAAGGCGTAATGGCCCGCATTCTCGATCATGGTCGTGTGATGGATGACCCCGTTTTTCTCGAAAGCCTTGGCGATGTTATAGGTATATTGAAAGTTAATCATGTCATTTTGCGCGAAAAATAGGCACAACTCCGCGTAGGAGGTTAGGGTTAAGGTCTTGGCGGCCGAGGTTCGATTGGTCAGGCTGATGTTCCATAATTCAAGATTGTCATCCACTGGAACCACATACAAGGTATCCGAAGTCACTCCCTGGTAAGTTGAGGTGACGCGGGTATAGCCGAATCCATGGCGCGTTTCTGTTTTGTACTCGGAAAGATCCTTCAAAACCGGCTGCCAAGTGGCGGACCAAAAATCCTTCGTCTTTTCATCGCGGATATAGATGTAGCGTCCGGGACGGTCGGTGGGAATGCTGTTGAGGCGGTAGCGCAAGATGCGTTTGTCCCTGGCGGACAAATGGAAGCTGTAGCCGCCGGCGTTATTGGAAATCAGGGCGCAGTATTCGTCATTGTGGAGGTAGTTCATCCACGGCACCGGAGTGTCCGGCCTTTCGATCACATATTCTTTGTTTTCGACGTCAAAGTACCCGTAACGCATAAATCCCCTTTTTAACGGAATGTTAACTGCAGTTTTACAAGCTTAACTCTATATAAAGCCGTCCAACCTTCCCCAAACCCAGCAAGCCGCCCCAAAACATCGCCAAATTTGACCGATACCGAATCCAACTCCATAAAAGAAAATCAGAAGCCGGTTGGATTTTTAATACGGGAAGAAAATATTTTAAAAAGAAAAAGACAAAAAGTCCCCACAAAAGCAAAAGGTGGTCCGATCCCAACAGAACCCCGCCCGAATCGCCTTGCGAGACTAAAACAATCGTTTTCACCAGGGCCCAAATACCGAAGAGATGCATCCAATGAAAATCACCCCAATAAATCATCCCTTGAATCGGAAAGGGCAGGGTTAGGGAGTGTTCCCCAAAAAATTGAGCCCTAATTTCCAGGACATTTTTGGCATGGGCTTTCATCGTCAGGGGGCTTCCCAAGCCTTGGCCTTGAACCTGACGGCAGAATTCTTTCAAATTGGCGCGGTGCAGGTGCCTCACCACCGCACCCGGAAGAAAAAATAATTTATAACCAGCTTTTGAGATGCGCAGGGAGAAATCCACGTCTTCTCCCAAGTCCTCATCCCAAAAATGACTGCCGACCGCTAAAGCTGCTTTCCGGCTGACCGCCGCGTTGGCGGTGGTAAAGAAAGGACAAGTCTGGCTCCCGTTGACTTCCCGGGGAAAATGGCGGCGCACGGGCGGATAATAGCCTCCCTCCTTCATTCCCATTCGATCCCCTACGGAAAGAAAGCCAATCTGTTCGCAGTAATGTTCCACTTTATTTTGCGGATCAAAGGGCAGGGTATAAACTTCCCCGCCGACCATTCCTATTTTCGGGTCGGCCTGAAAAGGTTGGATCATTTTTTCAACCCAGTCTCTGCCGGGAGCGCAATCGCTTTCGGTAAAAAGAATAAAATCAGACTTCACCCATTTCAGGGCCTCATTCTTCGCCAAGCCTGGAGATTTACATTTGGGAGCCTGAATCAATCGGACGCGTTTAAATTTTTTCCGCCATTTTTGGATGATCCCAACTGTTTCATCACGGCTTCCCCCGTCAACAAGCATCACTTCCATTTTTTGCAGAGGATAATTTATTCCGGCAATTTTACTGCCGTTCATGGAAGTGCCGCCAAAAATATGGATGAAAGTTTCGTCCAGGGTCCGGGCCGCGTTTAAAACCGGAATCACAATGGTGACGGAAGGATTTTTGGTGGACTTAACCGCCATGAAAGGTCTCCACTAGAAAAGGAAAATATAAAACTAAAGGGAACCTTCCCCATAATTCTCGACGCCTACGCCCTTATTGAAGACTTCTCCACTGGCTACCGCTCTCGCGATAAGCCAGGGAATATATTGGTGGGTGATGCAGGGCTCGAACCTGCGACCCGCTGATTAAGAGTCAGCTGCTCTACCAACTGAGCTAATCACCCATATCAAAATCACGAAGTCAAACTTTGCTCATCTGCAAAAAATGGTGCGCCTGAGAGGGCTCGAACCTCTGACCTACAGATTCGGAATCTGTC
>CAZHFP010000157.1:0-5541 GCA_964531065.1 uncultured bacterium | reverse complement strand
TAAGAGAGCAGACCTATTACAATATCCCCTCGGGAATGCCCGTTCCCTTGGAGCTGGTGGACCGTCGGGGGACGCCCCTGGCTAGTGGCCTCTACTATGTGGTGATTACTACCAGCGGCGGTCAATCCATCGGGAAACTTCTCATCCAGCGTTGATGCCGGTTTAAAATTAATCATTAAAACCCGGCCTTTTGGATTGAACCCCGGCTCAAACTGTGTAAATTTAATCTATGCCATCTAAGTCTTCCACCGCGTTCGCATCCTTTGAGAACCTCCTGGAATATGAGGGGTTTCTTTCGATCCTGAAATATTACGTGGATTTGAACTGTTTTTTTATTCCTCCGGACAATAAGAGCACGTGGGTGGCTATTTACCATCATCAGCGATTGTCCTCCATGTTTGATTTGGAAAAAAAATATGGTTTTAAGAGAAAATGGGACAGGTTTGGCGATCAGTACTTTTCCAACAAAAAAATTCCGAGTGAACCCCTTTTGGTAGAGAACTTGGGTTTTTACGATATCTTTTTCCCCATCATTCAAAATGGAAAACGTTTGGGAACTATTTTATCCGGGGCGTTCGCTCATCAGGAAATAACCTACCCTCGGCTCCAGGAGAGTTGGAAGCAATTAAGTGGACAGGCGGCATCGCCGGAAAACGAGGGCTTCCGTGAATTTACCCGGATGGCTTTGGAAATGCCGGTTTTAGAAGGCCATTCATTAGCGGCCTTCAATGAAGCGCTTAAATTATTCGCTCAAATCCTCATCTACAAAAAAAAATCCAAAGCCCAGCAGAGAATGCGGACTTTGATGATTGATGTGATTTCGAAGAACTTACCGCATAGCTATTGGATGGATTGGGCGCTTGTTCTCCCAACCCGGCAAGCCACGCCGACATGGGACATTAAAATCCAGGATTTGGATTGGGTCCATTCCGAAATAGGCATCAGCCGGGTTCCAACCACCGTCATTACGGCGATCCCGCGAAAATCTTTTGACCGGAAATCCGACGCTATAGAAGAAATGCTCCGAATCTATCGCTTTCAACGGCGAAGCTTTTCTTTCGCCAGAACCCTTCCTCAAACCGTTGGCGGAAAGTTGGAGAATTACGGGGCTGTTTTTGTCACGTCCCCGGACCCCTCTAAAAGCCGCCCCCAACGGCGCCAGCAGATCATGGAAACCGCCGAACGGATCCGCCGATTCGCCGCGGCCGAATTGGAAGGTCCGGTGTTGGTGGGAATCGGGGAAAGCGTTCCTCCAGGTGAAGTTTTAAACGAATCCTATCGCCAAGCGGTATTGGCCCTTCATTTGGGCCGTCAATCGGGGAAGGAAATGGTTTTTTTCAATCGAGCCCGGGAAGAAAAGTCGGAAGGGGTTCTGGAACTCCGGCGTCTTTTACTGGAGTTGAAACGACAATTTGAAACGGCCTCTTTTTCGGGAATGGAACCGGTTCTGGATGGGTTCCTGAAACAAGTCCTCACCCTTTCTTTTCAAAACCCCGAAGAAATCCGGCTTCATTTGCAATACGGCCTCATTTTATTGATGGAATCCGTCCGAAACCGATCCGACATCGTTGGAAGGGAAACGCGAACCTTACGGGAGGGCCAGGTACTCTCGCTAGAGAGGGCCGGCACTACCCAGGAAATGATCTTGGTATTTAAGGAAGCGTTGGAAAAAATTCTGAAATTAATCCAGGGCGCGGGCTTGCTCCAAGCGGCCTATTCGGTGGAAGCCATAAGGAATGTTTTAGATAGCCGGTTCCGCGAACGCCTGCGGATTCCCAAGCTCGCGAAGATGGCGGGGGTTTCTCCAGCTACTCTCAGCCGGCGGTTTAAAAAATCGACGGGGATGGGAATGGAGAGTTATCTCCAAAATCTGCGGTTGGGAGAGGCCAAGAAGTTATTGAAAACGGGCAGCTTGCCGATTTCCCAGGTTGCCAAGTTTTGTGGATTCACGTCAGGCTCTTACTTTATCCGCCTGTTTCGAAATAAGGTTGGAACAACCCCGCAAAAATTCAGGCAAAATTCCGCTTCGATAAAGTAAAAGTAATTATTTTCCAAGATTTCATGGCGGGTCGGACTGGGGTTTTGTCAATAAATCTCCATATAAAAGCCAGATTCTTAAATTATTTTTCTCCAACACTAAACATTGTTGGAAAGTTTAATATAGTTACCAACAAAGAATTTATCGTGAAAGTCCCGACCTCAAAACGATTTGTAACATTTTAAACCGCACATAAAAATTTAAAATTTATAAGGAAAAAATCATTAAGTAATCGGGATGATTTTGTGACCCAATGGTCCTTTTTGGCGATAGACTTACTTGGCAGGGCCGGGGCTCCTTCCCATTGTTTTATATGCTGGCTATTTTAATATTGGGAAAACTCATAACGTTTTAGATAAGGCGAATTTCTTGAAATGAAGATTCGATTAAATTTCTCATTCATAAAAGCGCTCACATTAGGCTTTGCCCTTCTATCCGCCCAAGCCATGGCGCAAACCTATACTTGGAAAAATGTAACCGTTCCCGCCGGGGGATTCGTCAGCGGTATCGAATTCAGCCCGATCCAAAGCGGCTTGGTTTATTGCCGTACGGACATTGGGGGCATTTACCGCTGGGACGGAACCAACAATGTCTGGATTCCCTTGAACGACATGTACAGTAATTCCCAGTACAACAACTACGGCGGGGAGAGCGTGGCTCCGGATCCGGTTAACGCCAACATCGTCTACATGGCCGCGGGGATGTACACGGCCAGCGGAAACGGTGTGATTCTTCGTTCCACCGACCAAGGAAACACTTGGGCCAGCAATTCCATCGCGGTTCCCATGGGGGGCAACAACGACGGACGCAACGCCGGGGAACGGCTGGCGGTCGATCCTAATAACAACGCCATTCTTTTTTTCGGTTCCCGCAGCAACGGTCTATGGAAGAGCACCAATTCGGCTGCGTCCTGGGCTCAAGTGGGAGCTTTTCCTACTAACGGAAACGCTGGTTACGGGCTGAATTTCATTATCATCGACAAAAGGGGTGGGAGTGCGGCCGGATCCGTTACCATTTATGTAGGTGTTTCCTCGACCGCGGGAGGCAGCAATCTTTACCGCAGCACCAACGGCGGCACCAGTTGGGCAGTCTTAACCGGGGGACCCAGCGGACTTATTCCTACCCACGCCGATTTGGCCAGCGATGGGAACCTCTACGCGACCTTTAATAATGCCGCGGGTCCTAATGGAATTACCACCGGACAAGTTTGGAAATATAACACAGGAACCGGTGCTTGGACTAATGTGAGCCCGGCTAATCCCGCCGCCGGCGCCGGGGGATTTGGTAGCGTCAGCGTGGACGCCCAAAACGCCCAGCACTTAGTGGTTACAACCCTCGACTGGTGGGGCGGGGCCGACCACATTTATAGCTCCACCAATGGCGGCAGTGCCTGGTCGGTCATTGGCAACATGAACACGGGCTGGGACGCGGGCCCCTTCGCCAATTACAACATCAACGCGGCCCAATGGACACTTTTTTGCGGGACTAACGCAGGAGGAGTGGGTTGGCAGGGCGACATACGAATTGATCCTTTTAATTCGGCCCACGCTATTTACACGACGGGCGGCGGGGTTTGGGACAGTTCCAATATCACTGCCGGAACTCAGCCCGCGGGAGTCACTTGGACCTTCAAGGATTACGGCCTTGAGGAAACCGCGGTCTTGGCCATCAACGCGTCTTCTGCGGGCGGAATTTTCTTCAGCGCTTTCGGGGACATCGGAGGGATGCGCCACACCAATCTGACCCAAGCCGCCTCGACCGGTATGTATTGCAATCCCACCTTTACCAATACCAATTGCCTCGACTTCGCTGAAAACAATACCAATGTGGTAGCCCGCGTTGGAAACAGCGGGACCGCCGTGTCCGATGTGGTTTTTTCCGCGAACAACGGACAAACCTGGACGCCGGCGACTTCGGCGCCTCCCGGCTACGGCACGGCCAATCAAATGCGTTCGGTGGCGGTGGCGGCCGACGGCTCCCATGTGGTGGTCTGTCCTTATAATGGCAATGGCAATCCCGCTTTTACCACCAATAGCGGAGGAAGCTGGACTACCACCACGGGCCTGCCCTCGGGTTCGGATCTAGCCTCCGATCGGGTAAACCCAACGACGATCTATGCAACCAACGGCGGAAATCTTTATCGAAGCACTAACAGCGGGGCCAGTTTCACCTCTGTTAATACTTTCACCGGAAGCGGGCTTCCCCGAGCGGTTTTCGGAGTGGCGGGCGAGGTGTGGGTTCCCGCGGGAGCGAACGGACTTTTCCGTTTCACGGCAGGGGGCGCCACGAAAGCAACTATTGCGAATGTTACCAATGCTATCGCCCTAGGTTTTGGTAAGGCGGCTTCGGGCCAAACCCATCCGGCGGTTTATCTGGTGGGGACGGTCAGCGGAACCTATGGTTTTTTCCGTTGCGATGACGGAGTAGGAACCACTTGGGTTAGGATCAATGATGCCAACCACCAGTTTGGAGCAGCGGGTTACGCCGGAGGCGACGAAGCCGTTTATGGCCGTATGTACGTTGGAACCAATGGACGAGGTATCTTATATGGGGACACTTCAACGGGGCCGACTAATACTCCGACCCGGACACCGACAGCCACCAATAGCCCGACCCGGACCAACACTCCTACCTCCACTAATACAGCCACACCTACTCCAAGTCGGACCTTCACGCCCACCTCGACAAACTCCTTCACCAATACGGCAACCCGAACCAGTACACCGACTTTGACGCCAACTCCAACAAGCACAGCCACTAACACCCTGACCCGAACTTCAACGAGCACGCCTTCGAATACGCCTACTAATACACCGTCTTCCACCTCGACCCCAACTTCGACAAATACGGCCACGGCCTCACCAACCTTTACCAGCACGCCGACTGCGACGCGGACCTTCACGCCCACGGTTACGAATACCGCCACCGCAAGCTCGACAAACACCTTTACAAAGACCAATACGCCTTCGAATACACCTACCAATAGTCCAACGAATACCACCACCCGCACACCAACCTCGACCAGCACCTCTACGATCACCCTCAATCCCACCAATACCCCGGTCATCACCAATACACCCACGAATACCCCGACTAAAACCAACACGCCTACTTCAACGAACACAGCCACGAATACATCTACTAATAGCGCGACGCGGACCTTTACTTTTACTTCCACGAATACGATGTCCGCTACCCCTACCTCTACCAACACCTCTACGATCACCCTCACTCCCACCAATACCCCGGCTATCACCAATACGCCCACGAATACCTCGACCAAAACCAACACACCTTCTTCAACAAACACAGCCACGAATACCTCTACTAATAGCGCGACCCGCACCCCGACCTCTACCAACACCTCTACGATCACCAACACTCCCACCAATACCCCGGTTATCACTAATACGCCTACGAACAGCCCGACAAGGACCTTTACGCCTATTTCCACGAACACGGCAACTAATAGCTCGACCCCTACCGCCACCAACACTTCTTCC
>CAZHFP010000156.1:1963-5655 GCA_964531065.1 uncultured bacterium | reverse complement strand
CCTATCAAAACGAGAAAAAAACTCTCGCAGGGGAAATCTTCAAGAACAATTCGAGAGAACGCTTCAAGATTATGGCAGGGTTAGAAAACGGCTATAACCGCATTAGGAATTGACGTCTAACATGGTTCCCGTCGTGGACAGATAAAATTTTCACAAAGCTTTGCAGGTGATTTTAAGGTGATTTTTAGGTTTGGGAAGGAGGAAAAAAATAGGTCGGGTTAGAATAAAAGGGCCGGCGATTAAATCGCCGGCCCTGTCGGCATAAAATGGGTGGGCGAACGAGGATCAAATCCGATCGTGAATATATTCTCCCCAGGCTATTTTTTTCACCTGAAAACCTTTACCAGTAATCCATCCGCCACATAGACGAATGTCCCGTCCGCCGCGACAGCTAAAGGCGCGCCGGAAGAACCCGACTGGCCGAACTGGCTATTACCCGCTCCGTAACCGCCCCATTGAGTGATAAAGTCGCCCCGCATGGAGAATTTTTGAACAAGGTAATTTCCCGTGTCGGCGACGTAAATAGAAGTACCGTCCGTCGCAATTTTGTTAGGAGAATTAAAATTACCATTGCCGGTTCCGGTACCGCCGAATTGAAACTTGAAGTTACCCGAGTCATCAAAGGCAACTACGCGGTTTAAACCCCGGTCCAGGGCATAAACGGTAGCGCCATATGAGCAGACATCATAAACCTGGGAGAAAGCCTGACCCGAAGCGCTGCCATCCGAGCTGGTGTTGTACGTGTAATCCGAATTCAAAACCACGATCCGGTCGTTGCCCGTGTCCGCGACAACGACATGGGCGCCGGAAGGTGCCGACCCTTGGGGGAGATTTAATTCATTCGCGCCGTTGCCGGCCGTGCCGTTGCCATAGCCATTGATGGAAACGCCCGACGAATTGAGCTCAATCACTTTGTTCGCTCCACCATCCGCGACGAAAACATTGGTATTGGCGGTCAAACCGGAAATGCCGTTAAAACCAGAGGCAAAACCGCTGGGAGGCGGGCTGATCCCGCTTCCATCGGTATAATTGATCCCTGTGCCGGAACTGCCATAGAGATAATCCGTATTAAAAACATCAAAAGCCAACGCTGTAATGTTCGATCCGGATTCTGTCCAACTGGTTTGATAGGAAGGTGGGGGCCCGGGGACCAGGGTGGTTAATGGCAACGCGTGGAGGGTGAAATTTCCCGAACCAGAACTGGCATAGACCTCCAGGTAATAGGTACCGAAAGCGATAGCATGGCTGATAGTTTCAACTGTCGAACTCCCGGTAGAATTCGCGACTAGGTTGTGGTTTTGATCGAAGAGATTGAAGATATACCCACCCCCGAAACAATCCAAATAAGCCGTTAAGTTCCCCGCTTTGGTCGTGGCGAATTGGAAGTAAGCCGTCTGGGTCAAGGGAGACGAGCTCATATTCAACTGGCCCGTGACCACCAAATCCGCGGAACCTATGGTTCCCAGGTTCTGCGCGGTCGCGAAATTAATCCCCGCCATACTCGTAATGGGCGTAGAGGTTTGGGCGATCGTGCAAACTGCGGTACTGATATTTGTAGGAGTGCCCGTCAAGGTTTCCGTAATGGTTGAGGTGAACGTCGGGGTCACCGTCGCCGTCGCCGCAGGCGCTGCTAAACGCAACTTATACCCGCTAGTGCCGCTAAGGGCGGCGATATCGACATAATAAACCTGGCCCAATGTAGCTCCGGTTAAAGTGGCCATGCCCAAAGGCCCGGAGGGGCTGCTCTGCGTCACAAATACCTGGCTTTGGTCATAAACAGCCTCCCGAAACTGATGGGCGCCGCTTCCATCGTCAAAACAGTCCAGGTAAGCCGTCACGTTTCCGCTGTAACCCAAAGTGAATTTGACATATTCGTTCGAGGTTCCAAGGGAAGAAAGCTGGCCCGTCACCACTATATCCGCGCCCGGATTCAACGTTCCGATATTGTCCGCGTTTGCGAAACTGTTGTTGGCCGTGGAAAGGCCCAGGGGTGTTGACGTGATGGCCACCGTGCATTGGGGCGTTCCGGTAATCGTTGAAGTAGTGGTGGAAGTAAAGGTTTGGGTAAGAGTCGCGGTGAAAACAGGGGAAACCGTGTAGGTGGAGGTAAGAGTGGGCGTCGAGCTCGATGTCGCAGTGTAAGTCCTGGTAGAAGACCGGGTAATCGTTGGCGTGGCGGTGGCGCTGGAAGTGGTGGTCGGGCTGGGTGTTCCCGTAAATGCGACAGTCGGAGTCGATGAATTGCCAGAAGGCGAAGCGGGGTTGGTGCTTTGGGGACCGCACGAAACCGCCAAAACGGTCATCACCAGCAAACCCAAAACTAAGAATCCCAAACGTTTCATAAAAGCCTCCCCGCGATGGATGAACCCGGGAGGCATTATTCAAATAAACGAGAAAAGGAATACCCACTTCAAGTGTAATTTCCGCGATAAACTTTGGGAGAGTAATAAACGCCTGGAGTAAGCATCCCCATGGATCAGGATTTGGTAGAACCAGGCGTTGGAATCGTAGAACGCAATTCTTCCAAGTGATCACGTAAATAGTCGGTCAACTTCCGGCGGCGCTGGCGCGTGGGAGGGGTTGGAGCAGCATTTTTCAACGTTTTTTGCCTCAAAATATCCGGGTCCAAACCCGAAACCTTGCCATAAACGGACTGCCAGCGCTTTTTAACCGTCCAGGTAGAGATGTTCAACGAGGAGGAGATGTCCTCGTCCGTCTCCCCTTCCAAAGCCTTTTCCAGCATTTTCTTTTCAGCCACGCTAAAAGCAAACCGGGGTGGTGAGTGTTTCGACCAGAGTAGCGCCATCGAAGTCCCCGGCTGTTTCATCGCCTCGGCAGCCGTACAGCCCATCAGGTAAGGTTGGTTGAAGTTGGCTAGACCGTTCCAATGGGCCGAACCCTTGAATTCCTTGTAGTCCCGGCGGACCCGCATTCCAGCCGTTGCCTGCAAATCCCGCATTTGGGGACCATGGGCTTCCATCAACATTTCCTTTATTTTAAACCCGGCGTGGTAACTCATGAAACATTCCTGTAGGAGGCTTCGCGCATGGAAGGCATCCTCTTTCGAAAGCCGCCGCTGGTCCCAGCCGTAATGGGGCGTGAACAATGTAACGCCTTCTCCACGGGGGGCTTTTTCGATTTCTTTTTTGAGGAGATAGGGATGTTTCCGGCCCGGATATTTTCGGAGCATTGCTTTTACAGGGAAAGGCGGAAGATGGGTTTTAACCCGTTTTAAGAAATCATCCGCTAGAAAATAAGTGAATCCAAACCCGACGACCCGCTCGGAAACCGGAAGCCGACGATCTTCCAAAACAACCGAAACACAAGCTTCTTCCCGGATCAAGAGGGACCAAAGAGCCAAGAGGTCGACTTTGCTTTTGCCGACATAGGTTTGTTTTTCAAGTAATAACGAAAAACAATTTTCCAAGTCGCCGTTTTTGGCAGGCCGATGGGTGAAATACATGGGGGTTCCTTGGTTCTGTCACTTAAGTGATGAACCATTTTATAGGCAAATCCTGTCGTAATCTCCGTCAAAACGACGGTTTCAAGGCTTAGAAAGGATCTTGCGAGTTGAAACCTCCAAAATCCTTAATTGGGGCTCTTGGGGAAGAAAAGGTGTGGTTTGTTTGTCCACGACGGGTCCCCGTTGTGGACAACGTCTTTCTCTTTCCGCAGCAAGATTTTATCCCATT
>CAZHFP010000156.1:0-1863 GCA_964531065.1 uncultured bacterium | reverse complement strand
GGGTCCCCGTTGTGGACAACGTCTTTCTCTTTCCGCAGCAAGATTTTATCCCATTTGAAGCAGCCTGGGATTTAGTTATTTTCCGTTTTGGGATTAAATTTAAATGGGATTCACTCTGGGCCCAGGGCCCCGTTTATCGCAAGACGATCAATTTCAAGATGGTCCGATAGCCGTTCGGCAAGGTCATCGCGACGAAATAAAGGCCATTGGCCAAGGGGGTTCCTGGTTTGTCCAACAATTGCAGGGTGAGGGTCGCCCCTGGTTGAACGTTGTGCAGGACCATGGAATTGATGAAGCGGTAACCGGTTGTATAGATCACGATCTTCACCGTGCCCGCGGGCATAGAAGACGGCATGGCGATCTGGATGCTCGGTCCCGTGGCGGGATTAGGATAGATCACCGGATTAGGACCCGCAATGCTGGTAGGGATCCAAGTAGGGGTCTGAGTGAAAGACATGACCGGGGTATTAGTCCAGGTTGGAGTACCAGGCGTCCTGGTAATGGTCAAAGTAACAGTTGGAGTATCGATGGGAGTCAGGGTGGTGGTTTGGCTGGGCGTATTCGTCGGGGTAATCGTGGCCGTATCGGTAGAGGTGGGTATGGGGGTGTTGATCGAAGTATTCGTAAAGGTGGTTGTGGGTGAATTGGTTGCGGAGTTGGTGGGTGTTTGGGTTGGCGAATTGGTGGGAGAATTCGTCGGCGTGTATGTCGGTGTATTGGTGGGCGGTGCTGGGGAAACCACCGGGGTTGAGGTTACGGCCGCTGTTTGAGTGGCGAATAATTGGCAAGGGTTCGTGTGGACGATGAGGTAGCAGGGCCCATTACCTGTGGCGGTGGAGGTGGCCGTGTAGGTAGGGGTGGGGCTGAAGGGGAAATTGGCGATGGTGATCGCCTGACTGGTTTGGGGCAGGTTTAAATCCGTCAAGCTGTTCGGGTCAATGCAGGAGATAGTCCCCTGGACGCCTCCAGAGGGAATAGTGGCTTGATAGGTCCCCAAGGGCGCGGTATTTGAAAAATGGTAGACCAAATAAAGGGTCGGGTTGTCATTGTCCATGACGGTCAAAAGGGGCGAACCGGAAAAAGTGATGGCTCCGTTATCGGTTGCATAGGTGGACGTCCCTAAAAGCTGCAATCCGGTGGAAACGAAAATGATGGGGCCAAAAGTGCTTATGTAATGGTTCCCCTTTAACAGGTATAGATCCACCTCGGTAATTCCCGTCGCGTCATTGCCTGTCCCCGAGGCCTGGAACTGGATGGAATTCACATTAAACGGCATCCACTGGTTATTGGTGAGGGTAAAAGCCATCGTGACGGAGGCACCAGGGGGTTGGGTAAGGGGGTTCATTACGCCCGGGCCGGACACATTGATCAGGCCCAAGCCCGTGGGGGTTTGGGTCGGGGTGAGGGTGATAGTGGGGGTAGGTAGGGAATAGGTCCCGGTGGGGGTGGTTGTCGGGGTAGGGGTCGTCGTGAGTGGTGGGCAAATGAGGGCGTAGAGTTCAGAAGGGAAAAAACAAAACACAATGCTGAAGGCTATAAGCGCATGAAATAGGGACAAGCGAACGGGCTTATCTTTTGGGAAAAAATTTAAAAGTAAATTCCGCGTATAAGATTTAATCGACATAGCTACCCCCTCAACAACCCTGTTTTATGTCCATGCCCGTATATTCTCCCGCATGGATGGGTTGAGGCTTATGATCTACCTTCTAGACGGGGTTCGGCCCTTTTATTCCCAAAAAGCTTTAAAAAGGATTTAAAAGGTCCAGTTTCAATAGTCAAAATTTTGAAATTTACCTGTCCAGGACGGGTCCCCGCCGTGGACAATACTTTGCACTTCGTTCAAAGTTTTACAGATAACCCATT
>CAZHFP010000155.1:1266-5680 GCA_964531065.1 uncultured bacterium | reverse complement strand
TTTCGAGCGCCCCCGACCAGCGGATTTTAAAGGGCGGCGGCTGGGTGAAGGGAAAATCAAATTGATTCGTCATGTTCAAAACCGGGTCCCACCGAACGGCTAGAGGGGGGGAATTCCATTGATTCGAGTTGAAATAGACACCCTTCAAACCTTTGTCCCAAGGTTTGGCTTCGACCAATTTTGAGGGTGGTGAAGCGCAGGTATAAAACAAGATGCGACCATTAGAGTCTTGAGAAGAACTTGATTTCATTCCGGGATAAGCTGTTTTTAAGAAATCAACCACACCTGTTTTGTTGGGTTCCATAAAAAGAAGAGGGGTTTTATCTTTGGGGATATTTCCCTGGGCCCAATCTTGCAAGTTGAATTCGAAAGTATTTTTTCTGGCCGGATAGTCCAAGAAAGAGACGGTATGGTTGTGAAAAAGGGATGAGTCCGCGTAAAAGTAGTATTCCTTCGAATATTTTTGAAACGACTCAAGATTGAAGCCAACAAAATATTGGGCCAAGCCAAAGGCACTTTTGCAATTTTTGTCATTGGCTTGAGTTACGAAGTAAGTGTAACTGTTCAAGGCCGCGATCCCCGCCAAGACCACTCCGAACCGGGCCGCGAGCCTGGGTTCTTCCGGCCACAAAGTTTTGGCTCGCTTATATATCGCCATGCCGCCCAAGGCCGCGAAGTAGGCGACGAAGGGTGTCAAGCAAACCAGCCGATTAGAATGGGCGATATCGGTGGAGAGAAGTCCTGGCAGGCTCATGACGAAAAATCCCGCCAGCGGATAATATCCCTCCCGTTTTTTTCTTAACCGCCAGGCCAAAGCTAATCCCAGCACCCAAAGAATTCCGGTCACATCGTCCAGCATTCGGTGCCCCGGAATATTGTGGCGGGGATTCATATCGCCTTCTCGGTTGAACATAAGAGCTGTTCCGCTCCAAACGTCCCAAGCTGGTTTCAAGCTTCCGGTTTCGGCGATTTTATGCCCAATGAAAAGATCGCCTTCCCGGTTTCCGAAAGTTTTATTTTGAAGATCGTAATGAATGAGTGGGGAAGCGACGGCTAAAACCAAAATCGCGCAGAGAAGAAGCCGGGGCCGCTTCATTTTGGTTCCATTCCAACGGGTAACGTATTCATAAATGACGTAGGTCAATATGAGGAAGGGAACGGCTTTAAAGGCTTGGTAGGTATAAAGGCCGGCCCCGATGAAAAGAGCCGAGAGGAAGAAGGGCCATTGTTTCCGGACCTTAAGGCCGTAAAGCCAAAGGGCCAGGGCGCCAAATAGATAAAGAGAAACTTGGACGCTGGGATAGCCGTTGCGGGTTTCAATCCAGTTCCAACGCATGACGGACAGGATAAATAAAGCTAGAAGGGCGATTTTAGGTCCGGCCAATTGCCGGAAGACCCAGTAAATAAGGGGAAAGGCGGCGAGAGACAGAAGCACAAAGAAAAGGTGAAAGGTGAAGTAAGAAGAACCCACCAGTCCAAACCAGCCGGCTAATTGGTAAAACAACAGCGGTTCAGGAACTTGGTAATTCAAGGCCTCGGGGAAGGGGTGCCAACCCTCATATAAGATTCGCAGGGCCGAGAGCCCGGTCAGTCCCTGGTCGGTGTGCATTCCCGCGGGGATTTCTTCGATACGGAAGATTCGTAAGGCGAAAGCCAAAACCAAAATGAGAATCAATAATACGGTTTCAGTTTTAAACGAAAGCGGGAAAGAATCTTTTCCAACAGCGGAAAAGGGAACGCGCCTTAATTTCCAAAGGGCGGCCCCGTAAAACAAGAGGCCCAGCCAAAGGGTGAAAGGTTTTTCGGATTGGGAAAGGAATCCTTGGCCAAGGACGGCTAGGGCGATTAGAAAAAAGAATGAACGGATTGGGGGAGACCAAGCGGCTGCGGTTTTTTTGACTCGCTTAAGTCGCGACAAGAGGACTCCTGGGCGGCTAGGTTGCTTCTATCATACAGGGAAAATAGGGCCCTTCAAGATTGACGGTTCCAAGGGTTCCCGTCTAGGATAAGCTCATTCAAAGTCCTTCCAAACCAACCTATTTAAAGGGAAACATGTTTAAAAAAGCTTCCTGGTTTTTCGCAGGTCTAATGGGCGCGCTTTTGCTTTACACCCTTTCCCAAATACCTTCCGGGGATGATTCCCCCCTGACCCTGCACCTAGCCACCCGCTATCTCCAAAAATCCGAAGTGGAAACAGGAATCCATTCCGCGGCGGCCGCCGTGGCGGGGGATTACCGGGGATTTGACCTTTTCGCGGCGGGGGTTTTATTTTCCCTGTCCGCCCTGACCCTGCTGACTTTTTTTCCCGCCCCGACCCGCTTCACCGCTTTTTTTCCCGCTCTTTTTTGGATAGGAGGGGGGCTCCTCACCCTGGGGTTGGGTTTTTTCTCTCTTTTTCATGGAAGTAATTTTCTGGATTATGAGGCACTGGGTTTAGGGGGAGACGCTTCCGCCCGTCTTCGCGGAGTACTTCTCTTAACCGGGGGAGTTTTGCTCTCCCTGGGCGGATTATTTCTCGCGGTGATTCAAGGGGCCCGGAAACCGGAGGGCTCAGGTGAGCGCTAACGGATTTTCCTTTCTTCAAATCGTTTCCTTGATCCTTTGCTTGGCGGGGTTTCACGGCCTTTTCTTTTACGAGAATCTAGGGCGAAAAGCCGCGGCCTGGCTGGTGTTTCAAGGCGGTATGTTGTTCTTTTTCTTTCCCTTTATTTCCGCTGGCGGCCCCGTGCCAAAGGTTTTGGCCCTCGAGACGGGCGGGGTAGGCTTGTCGGTTTTTCTGTTGCTGGGATTCTTCTGCCTAAGACTATGGAAGAAGCATAAAACCCTTGAGGCTGATGAAATCGCCAAACGGGGTTCCAAATGAAAGATCACCTTCCGATCCTTCTCATCGCGGTTCCCCTGGCGGGAGCCTGGTTCACCCTCCTGGCTGGTTTTTTTTCCTACCGATTATCCCGCTGGACAACCTACGGAACGCTTCTCACGGTCCTTTATCTATTAAGAGAATCCTTTCCCAAGCTTTTAGCCGAGGGGCCATGGCGCTACGCCTTGGGCGGCTGGGCGCCGCCTTGGGGAATTGAACTGGCCTTGTCCCCCTTTTCCGCCCTGTGGGCCTGCCTGATCCTAGGATTGGCGGGCATCGCTTTTTTTCACCTGCGTTCCTACGGCCTTATCGCGGGACTTTTAAAAACCAGGGAATCCCTGGCGGGCCCGCTCTTGTTGGTTCTTGTCGCGGGCCTCTTAGGCCAGTTTTTGATCCGCGACGGATTCACCCTTTATTTGTTCCTCCAAATATCCGTGGTGGCTTCGGCGGGATTGATCCTTTGCCTTGCCCGTCAGGGACTGCTGGATGGTTTTTATTTCCTTCTGGCCGGAAGCGTGGGAGCCTCCCTTTTACTGGCGGGGGTCTTATTCCTCTACGCCGCCACCGGAACCCTTCATTTAGATGACGTTTTGGCCCAGTTGTTCATTTCAAAGAATTTTCCGATGATCCTAGGGGCTGGGTTATTCCTCGGCGCGGCCTGGGGATTTCTTTTTGTATTTCCCTCGCCGATTTTTTTCAAACGGCTTTTGGACCAGACGCCGCCTTTCTTGCTCGGTCTTTTTTCTTCGGTGGTGGTTCGGACAGCGGTTTTTGTATTATTTTTAATTCTCTTCTTCACCTTGAACGTGCCGGGATTGGTTCTTCCGGAAGGTGTGATGCTTTTCGTCCGGCTGTTGGTTTTGTTATTCTTGGTCCATTTCATCCTCGCGGCCCGGCAAAAGGATTTTTTACACTCAGCGGCCTATCTCAGCGTGGCGCAGTTGGGTTATTTGTTCATCGGGTTTCTTTTAGGGGACAAGAGCGCCCTGACCGGAACCCTGATGGAAGCTTTAAGCCAAATGCTGGTGGTGATGGGGTTGTTTATGGCGGTGGGGATATTAAGCTTGAAACCAACCGGTGCCCATCCCTTTTCCAAACTCGCGGGACTGGGCCGGCACGATTTTTCGATGGCTTTGATCCTGATTATCTTTATTTTTTCCATCGTGGGCGTTCCGCCCACCGGGGGGTTTTTCGGGAAGTTCTATCTGGTTCAGGCCCTGATGGACAAACACGATTGGTTTTTGATGGGTTCCCTCTCGCTGATCCTGGTCTTTAACCTGGTGTCCGCCGCAAGGTTCACCTGGCTGTTATTCGAGCACCGCAAAGCCGCTTCTTTCCACGCCCCCATTTCCTTTTCCGCCAAGGCGCCCCTGCTGGTCTTAGCCATGGGGGTTTTACTACTGGGGATTTTCCACCAGGAAATCATCCATAACTTTATCGAGCCAGCCCTGCCCAAAGCTTACCTCAACACCCCCGTGCCGAATGTGCCCTTCCTTGGGAAACAGGTGGAGTAAAAAGGAAATTAGGAATTAGGAATGTGGAATTAGGAATTTT
>CAZHFP010000155.1:0-1166 GCA_964531065.1 uncultured bacterium | reverse complement strand
AAACAGGTGGAGTAAAAAGGAAATTAGGAATTAGGAATGTGGAATTAGGAATTTTAAACGGAAAAAGCGATGGTACGAGTCCAACCCGGGGATCCATAGTGGACAATAGTAATAGCTTAGAAGCCATAAATGAACCGAGCTCATAGTTTGACTCGTCTTGTAACAAAAGCCGGAACTGTTTATTTAATAAAAAAAGGAGTATGTGTTCATGAATCGAGTTAAAGGAATTCGCAAACCACTGAATCTTTTGATTTTAAGTCTTGTTGGGGTCACTCTTCTTACTTCTTGTGCTTCTATGGGAAGGCAGTTTCAACTCGAAGGCGTGAATCAAGTTACCATTGGAACAACAAAAATGGATGAAGTTCGCTCTTTGTTAGGAAACCCGTACAACGAAATTGATGTAGCAACTTGGGGCTTTAAACGAATGCACTTTGGAGATGAGAAGACAACCACGATTTGGAATTACATATATGCTAGTGGTTCGATTCTGGGCGCAAGTTCAAAAATCTTAATAGTTGATTTCGATAACGAAGGAAAGGTAACCAACTATTCTTTCAATAGCAATTTCGGTAAAGATAAAACGCAAACCCCAAAAGAGACGGATAGAAAAGACTTTGATATTTTTTTGGCCAAGAAAAAGATTATCTCCAAAAAAACAACTCAGGCAGAAGTATTGTCTCTTTTAGGAAATAACTACAAAGAGGTGTCGATTAACAAGCCGGGCACGAAGGTGAGATGGACATATGTTTATACTAAGCAATCCAAGGATGAGAAAGTTTTAGTGCCTATTTTTTCAGTTTTTTCATCGCATAACGTAGAGGTTAACAAGGTTTATGAAAAAAATCTTTCAATCGATTTCAATGCGAATGAAATTGTTATTGATGTTAGAGGCGAAAGCACTTTTCCCGAGGACAAAGATAAATTTTTTACAAAATAGAAGGTCTGGAAGTGTCCTTCCGCGACGAGGAACTACTTCTAATGTTGAAAGGTGGGACTGTGGTGGAAAAGTGGAATTTCCCATTTAGTATAAAAGTTCTAAAGTTGTCCATTACGGGGAGCCAAAGATAAATGAAAAAAATAAATTGGGGAATATTGTCAACCGGCCGGATCGCGGGGATATTCGTAGAAGGGGTTTTGAAGTCCAGAACCGGGAAACTCGCGGCGGT
>CAZHFP010000154.1:0-5759 GCA_964531065.1 uncultured bacterium | reverse complement strand
TTTATGACCGATCTTATTAGTTAAATCTGATCAGTCGATGGGAAATCGTCCACGATGGGGACCCGGAATGGACAAGCCATTTTTGACTTCCGCCTTTGCCTACCCAACAATTTAAGGACTTAAAGGGAAACCCATTTGTCCCTTGCCGGATTGGTTACAAAGGAATCAAACAGGCTACTCATTTCTCCAAAATATGCTCCAGGTCACTTTTTATTTTCTAGTTTTGTCTTATTCTTATTCGGGAGAGGTAATCTGGAAATCCGGGATAAAGGGGAAAAACAACCATGGATGATCATCTTGAGCACGATCCAAAAGATGTCGAACAAGCGAATGAGATCAGCCGCCATCTTCAAAATTTAGGCATAGGGGATTTTCATGTGTCGGTCAAGGGTGGCCATGTGATGGTTTCCGGCACGGTGGATACTTTCGCCGACAAGCGCAAGATCACCAGTGATATCCAAGGCTTTGGCGGTATCCATGGAGTTACCAACCTTATCAGGGTCATCGGCGAGTCCACGACGATGGTTGACAGCGATTCAAACATTTAGGTGACCGATATTCTGAGGCAGCGATTGGTTCCTATTTCGGAAAAGCCGCGATGAGGGTACCCGTCATAGTTCCTGCGGTGTTGGTGGCTACGGGTTGGATTTTTTTTGAATTGTCTACGGAAAATAAAATGGACAAAATTTTTGCCCTTGCTTGGTTCACTTTTTAAAATCAGTTTATTACCTCTAGAAAGTAATCAAATTTAAAAATTTGTTCTCAAGAAGTACTGTTAACTTATCGAGGAAAAATGCCGAAAGTAAAACTGACCCTGGAGAAACGTGGGCATCAACGGTTTTCAATTAAAATACCCCTAAAATTCCATTTAGAAAAAAATAAAAAGATACTCAAAGGCATCGAGGATTGGCGGCGTACAGAAAATAATGCCTACACATTGGACATGAGTTTGGGAGGGATGCGGATCGCGGTTGATCATCCTTTAAAGGTGGGGGACGTTCTTCAATTTGACATTTACCTGCTTGATAAGTCCAACGCCGTAAATGTGTACGCAAGTGTGATTCGGGCCGACAAGAACAGCGCTGGACTAAAATTTTTAATGATAAAAGATGATGAACGGGAAGCTTTGAAAGATTTTTTGGGGAAAATTACTTAGATAATAACCTTTCCCAAATATAGGCACTTTGATACTTCTTTAAATGTGACCACGACGAGGACCCGCACTGGACAAGATCTCCCAGGGATTTAATTTGAAAAAGGATTCCAAGACGCTGATTTCGGGTAAAATGGATAAAAATGGGCTTGGAGGGGAATGAAAAATGCGGCTATTCATTTTAGGCGGCAACGGGAAAACGGGTTCGGAGCTTGTGGACCTTGCCTTGAAACAAGCCCATCAGGTGACGGTTTTTGCCAGGTCGCCGGAGAAAATAACCATCGTGGACAGAGGGCTCCACATTATCAAGGGAAGCCCCGATGATGTGGAGGGATTGTCACGGGCCATGAAGGGCCAAGACGCGGTATTTTCGGCGCTGGGTCCAAAACCTCCTGAAATTTTTACCGCATTAAAAAAAAGATCCTGGACCATGGAGAAATACGCGGCAAACACCCTTTTGGCTATGGAAAAGGCGAAAGTGGAAAAACTGGTCCTCTTTTCCTCGGCAGGCTTGTTCCCGGGCCAAAACCTTTTCGTCAAATTCTTGAGCGCCTTGGCCCACAACCACATGAAGGACCTGAAAGGGATGGAAAAGGTCGTGACCGAAAGTCCATTGAACTGGACCATTGCCCGGCCCGCCTATCTGGCCAAAGGCTTAGATGAACAATACCGTGCCCAGGTCGGAGCTCTTCCCCCAAGGCCCATGAAAATGACCTTCCGGGCCTTGGCGAAGTTCATGTTGGATACAGTCGAGGATGGACTTTATAAGAGGCAGATCCTGGGGTTGGCCAAATAACCCTTTTTGACTTTTTTGGCCTGCTTCAGGGTTGATTTTTAATCCTGTCCGCGGTGTGGACCCTGTTTGGAAAAAAATAAAGCATAAGGATGGAGTAGTGAAGGCCATTTACCAAGGAAAATTCGAGTGGGGGAATTCCGCTCAGGGTAAATCCGAGTGCGAACTTCGGGTTTATGAGAATAAACAATCAAACCAAATGATCGCTGTGGTTTCCAAAGCGGACCAAATAAAGGGGTGGAATAACCCCACGAGTTTTATCGCCTTGGCTAATGCAGTCAGGGATAAGCTTGAATACCCCCCCGAAGATAATACGATCTGGATCGAGTATTTCCCCCAAAGCAGTGGATATTCGGAGTCCTTTGACTTGGTAAGTCTCAAATGGGAAGGAAATAGCTTTCATTCGCCTCAGAGAAGACGAATTCTCCGAAATCAAGCCGAAGAATTGGCGGGCAGTGTTATTAAGATGGCCTGAGAGCTACATTTGGCTTTTTCTACGGCGTGGATATAGAGTGGACAAGATTATTAAAAAATTCGCCCTATTCCTGGCATGGTATTGATTCCATAATAAATTTTCCCAATTATCCCTTCCGAAAAGTTAGGTTTAACGGTTTTCTTTCCCATTTTCTATGGCGGCCAAGCTATGGCGTCGGCGCCATAAGTATCCCTCGTCTGAATGAAATAAAGTAAAAAACATTTAACCTATATCGTCTTGTGATTGGCATTAACTTTGCTTTATGACAAAGCTCATGATTCAAAATTAGGGCCAGGAGGGTGTGATGTTGAGCATGACGAAAACTAGGCCGGTATTTTCCCAAAGGACAAAAAAACACAACTTCGTATCGATGGATATCTTTAAAACTCTCCCCTCCTTCGCAATGCGGGACATTGAAAACAAAATGATTGTAAAAAAGTTCTCCAAACGGGAATCTATATTCCTGGAGAGCGACCAGGCCGACTTCGTCTGGTTCGTGAAAGAGGGTTACGTCAAAGAGGTCAACCATTCGCCCGATGGAAAGGCAAATACCCTTTGCATGGTAGGGCCCAATGGTATGTTCGGGATTTCTGCTTTCAATGGCGGGGAATATGGCTTTCATTGCGTGGCGGAAACCGACACTACAGTTATTTCTTTCCCCATCCATATTTTCCAGGCTCTCATGGAAAAGTTCCCTGAGGTTGCAAAAGTCGCCTTTTCTAAAATTTCAAAACTCCTGCGCCAATCAAAGGACATGCAAACTTTCTCCCAGGAAAGCGCTGAAAAGCGAATCCTGCATGTCTTATTGGAAATGGTGGAGGTTTTCGGGAACATCATTCCTTTAACCCGCAAGGAAATTGCGGAAATGGCAGGAACCGCAGTGGAAACCTGTATTCGTTCATGTATCCGGCTGGAGAAAGCCGGGTTGATGACAACGGCGCATGCCCACATTACTGTTAAGAATGCGGGTAGCTTGATGGACCGGATGGAAGAGTTTTAAATAATTAACTCAATGTGATCCGGGTCATATTTTCCCCCCTCCAGTTTGATGTAAATTTCTTGAATCTCAAAAGGGAGGGAATTTATGGCAAAGACAAATGAAAAGGAAGCTGTTAAGAAATCGGAATTTGAAGTCCCTAAGGAAAACCTGGAAGTGGCGGCTTATTACCACTGGCAACACCGGGGATGCCCCAACAATGATGAGTTGTGTGATTGGGTCGAAGCGGAAAATGAATTGGTCGGCGCCTCAAAATAGGTATGAAAAAAATTATTTCCAGAGTTGTGTTCCCCGGAAAAAAATTTCCGGCAAGGTTGAGGCCCGGAAGCTCCCGAGTATTTTATGAGAGGTGGATCTTGGTTGATCGTGTGCTTAAAAGGTACGGGCCCTTTTTAGAAAAATTGGTACTCTGGGTTTTGGAAGGCGATAAATCCCCGTTTGACCGGTACGATTCTAAACACCGGGTATTGATACGAAAGCCTGTCCGGAACAAGCGAAATAGAAATAAGGTCTTGGCTTAATCCAACACGTTCTATTGTACGTGTTGGTTGACCGGGGTCTTTATCAATTCCTTAATTTCACTTTTAATTAATATGTGGTCTTACCAAATGGGAGGGTGTTTTGGAAATAAAAGAAGAAAATCCAGCGATATCCATGATGCGAAGCCCCGAAATGCGAAAATTGATGGAATTGGCTAAGACCATCGCGGCCTTTGACTCCACGGTTTTGATTACAGGGGAGAGCGGAACCGGAAAAGAACGGGTGGCGCGTTTCGTTCACGACCATTCGGCCCACGCGACGGGCCCCTTTATCGCGGTTAATTGCGGGGCCATCACCGAGACCCTATTGGAGAGCGAACTTTTTGGACACGCCCGTGGATCCTTCACCGGGGCCTCGGGTGACCGTCCCGGGCTTTTTGAGGCGGCCAACGGCGGGACTCTCCTAATGGACGAAATCGGCGATATCCCCTTAACTATGCAAGTAAAGCTCCTGAGGGCGCTGGAGGAAAGGGAGGTCCGGCGCGTTGGTGAGAATAAAAGCCGGCCCATTAACGTTCGCATCATCAGCGCCACCAACCTGAACCTGAAGGACGAGGTGGAGAAAAAAAGATTCCGGGAGGACCTTTATTACCGCCTGAATGTCGTCGAGTTGGCTGTTCCTCCCCTTCGCCAACGCCGGGAAGATATCCTTCCACTTGCGCGGTTGCTTCTTTCGGAAGCCGCTTTTCACATGAAGCACGCCGTGGACGGGTTGACCGCCCAGGCGGCGGACCAACTTGTTGCCTACACCTGGCCAGGTAACGTGAGGGAGTTGGCAAATGCCATGGAACGGGGTGTCGCGGTGGCCAAGACAAACCGGGTTGATTTAGAGGATCTTCCCCTTGAGGTTCGAACTGGGTTGCCGCTTGTATCCGATAAGGGAGTACCCCGGTTTTTAAGGGATGTGGAGAGGGATTGCATTTTGGCCGCCCTGGAAAAAACAGACGGTAACCGAGTAAAAACGGCAAGTTTGTTAGGCATAGGGGTTGCAACGCTTTACCGGAAGCTCAATGCTTATAAATTGCATGTTGCAGTAAATTAAAACCTTATTCCATTATTAATTTAAAAAGGAAATTCACCATTTCCCCGAAGCCCTCCCGGCCGGATTGCTTGGCCGTTTCAACGTCCCGGTACTCTTTCACAATTTTAAACCCCTCGGTTTCCCCGTATTGCCTAACAGGGTGCAGGCGAAGCCGCGCTTCTCTTGCGTAAAACTCTATAAGCACCCTGTCTACAGCCATGGGCTTGGAACGAATCGCATTTATCCCCTTGTTTTTAAAGGGGTGATTCGAGACGGAGATGCGAATCCCCGGTTAGGGGATTCATCATTCTGTAAAGCAATTTCAATTGGGCAGGTATGGAGAATCCTTCCTTTTCCTGGCCCTTAGATGAAACGCGAACATAAAGAACCGCTTGATTGGGTTTGTTTTGATTTCCTACGGTTTTCATACCCTCTCCTTTAAAACTAATCTTTGTGAGGAGAGGATTATCTTCTTTGCCTTTTCACTCATCGGGGAAGGGGGGGCCGTTTCCTCTTTGGAACCGGCACACCCAAAACTTGCGTTTCGGCTTGAGGCCTCAACGCAGGGGCCCCTCCCCCGTCCCTACCTAAAAATCAAAGATTTTAAAGAAGTTTTCCGCCCCTCAAAACGGCTACGCCGCCCCAAACCCGCCGCCCCCCCTTGCCCGTCCCGGGCAGCCTTGGCGTGTCCGCATTCGCGACCACAGGCCCGGGGTTGGCCGCTGTCACTTCGTTTTCGCGATCCATCGGCTTCCAGCACTCGCTGACAGCCCTTTGCTGT
>CAZHFP010000153.1:3021-5857 GCA_964531065.1 uncultured bacterium | reverse complement strand
GGTAGTGTCAATTCGATAAACCCCGCTGATTGACCGTGCAAATCCCCCTCTCCCGCTGTTTTTATTCAATTCTTCCTCTTTATTCTTCCCTCACCCGCCCCGGCTTGGGTAAAATAGGGGTGTCGAATTCCTGAACCTTTGGAGAGGCCTTTGATCACCTTAACGCAACGCGTCATCTTCCTCGCTTTTTTAGGATCCGCGCTGGTCCTTCTGCCCGCTTGCGGCAGCAATCAAAACGTGAAGAGCGACAAGGCCGCCGAAACGGTCCTGGCTCCTGAACCCACTCCCGTGCCGACCATGGACATGAGCGCCGGCGAAAAGCAAGAGCATCCCATCGGCTCCTACACGGAAAATATCAAGCGGACCAAAAACGGCAAGGAAACCAAAATTTCCGTGACCCCCGCGGCCACGACCGAATCCACTCCCGCTTCCACGCCCATCGCGGCGCCGGTGGTCGATACCGCCGTTCCCCCGGCTAAGGGCGGAGGTTCCCATTGGTTTTGGTGGGTGCTTCTGGTTTTGGTTCTGGGCGGTGTGGGTTTATTTCTCAAGAACAGAAACCAATCCGGCGATTATTCCCAGCCCAATCCTCCCGTGGGCGGCCTTTCTCCGGTCAGCGGCTTTACCGGCTTGAAAACCAAAATCGAGGAAGAGGCCGAACCCGAGCCTTCTTTCTGGACCAAAAAACTATTTTAAAGCCTCGAGGGTAAAATAGTTTCATGGCCCTTCTCGCTGATCCGGACCGCTACATCGAAGTGCTTCAGCCGGGACGCTGTTCCCTTTGCTTCCTCCGCCATGATTACGTCCACGACCATTTAAAATCGCTCTTAGAAGAATCCGTCACCGATCCCCTATCCCGGGACGCCTTGTTTCAATCCAAAGGATTCTGCAACCGCCACGCTTGGGCCGCGGTGGGCCAGGGCAAACAGCTGGGCATGGCCGTCATTTACGGAAGCCTGCTGGAAAAGGGATTGGCCGAACTCGCCTCCAAGCCGCAGTTCTGGGGCAAATCGAAAACCAAACCCTGCCCCCTTTGCGTATCCGAATCTAAAAGAGACGCGTCCCTGGTCTCCCAATTCGCCCTCAGTTGGGGGGAATCCGAAAAATTGCGCGCGGCCTTTTCCGAAAAAGGAATCCTCTGCCTGGACCACCTTGAAAAAATTCTGCTGGAAAAAATGGACGAGGCCCGCCGGAAAAACCTTTATGAAACGGGCAAAAAAGCCCTGGAGGCCGTCCTCAAAGATTTAAATGAATTCCTGGGGAAACAAGATTATCATCGGTCAGGTGAGTCTTTCGGCGCGGAAAAGGACGCCTGGATCCGGGCGGTCCGGGCGATCAGCGGGGAACGTGAGTCATAAATGGCCTTAACGGAAAACTACAAAGACAACCGGGAATCGGGCGTCACCGATTATTACTTCATCGACCTCATCGTGATGCTGGCCTCCTCGGCCAAAATCGACCTGGGGGAGCTGGTCCATCCTTACTATAAGGATAAGGAACTCAACCTGGCCCGGGCCCGCATCACCATTAATATGATCGGCTCGCTCATCAAAAAAACCTCGGGCAACCTGAACCTGGATGAAAAAAAGGTGCTTCGGGAAGTACTGGAAGATTTACAGAAGACCTACGTGGAAAAAACCAAGGAAAGAAGCAAGCAGGCCTCCCTCGAGGCGGCCAAGGCTCCCCCCCGGCCCCTGGTTCACAACCCGGTGAGCGCGCCCAAATCCGACGCGAAAGACTGGATCCGCATGGTTCAGGATGAAATCGCCAAAAAAAAGCAGGGTCCCTCCGCCCCGCCCAAAAGCTGATCTCAACCTTCGCTGAGAATTTTTTCATCTTTTAAATATTTTTTTATCCCCTCGCCCGAAAGGGGCAGTTATGCCCCTGGGTTTCCAAAGGGTGAAAACCCTTTGGGCTTTTAAATGGGGTAACATAGGGGGATTTTCCCCTATGAGCGTTAGCTGGGGGATGAGGGCAGGGTGAGGGGGGATTATTACGTTTTAAAATCACCCTCATCCCGGCCTTCTCCCCTCAAGGGAGAAGGGGCAAAACAGTTGCCAAAGGGAGTTTGTTTGAAAAACTATTTTCTTGTTCTTTTCTTAGTTCTGTTCCAATCATTCGGCTGTTCTTCGGATGTTCCCGGCAAGGGCCCCAAGGACGCGGTGTTCGCCTTCGCCAATGGCGACGGGATCTACGTCGTCAGCGGTGACGGGAGCTTGAACCACAAGGTGACCGGCGGTTACTATTACCAGGCGGTCTTGTCCCCCGACAAAACCAAGATCGCCTGCGTTTACGATAAGGATTTTCAAATCACGATCTTTACCGTCGACGGAAATTTCGACACCCAGCTCAAGCCCAAAACCGTCTACAACTCCCAGGCCCTCTCCCAAGGCTCCAAAATGACCAGCGTGGCCTGCCCCGCCTGGTCGCCCGACGGGCAAAAACTTTACTTTTTAAATTTAAACCACCTCATCGTTTACGATTACCAAGCGCAGAAAACCACTTCCCTCTTTGATTTCCCCGACAACCAATCGGAGGGCCAAACCGATGAAACGGGGATCCTGCGCCTTTCCCAGGACGGCGGCACGCTGGATGGCATGTTGACCGAGGGACAAGACAAGCTGGCCTTTTGGACGGTATCCACCGAATCCAACCAGGGTACGCCGGTTGCGGAAACCGGCCGGGATTTACTTTCGACCTTTAAGTTTCCCGCTGAAATGCCGGAAGAGCTCATCGCGAATTTATTTGGCTCGAAGGAAAACCCGGTCTTGGGGCCCATCGCCTCCGCGGACCATCGCTACTACTTTTATTTTAAAAAGGGGTCGGGCTTTTGGGC
>CAZHFP010000153.1:0-2921 GCA_964531065.1 uncultured bacterium | reverse complement strand
CCCTTCACCAAATACCACCTCATCGAATTAAACCCGATCAAAATAAACAATAAATTCCCCACCGGATGGAGAAAGCACGAAAAGATGGGAAGGCCGTAGTGGACCGCCTGGTTCAACCGCAAAAGAACTTGAAGGACCGCCAGCCCTAAAGCCGCGTTGAATAAAAGCGAACCCGGCGCCGTCAAAAATAACAACACGAAAGGGAGCACGGTCACCGCCAAAAGAAAGCCATAACTGGCCAGCGCCCGGGGAACAGAAAAACCAAAAGCCGGGAAGAAATTTTTGGAAAAACCCTCCCAAACTTCCTGGGCCGAACTATACATCCGGCAAAAGGTCATGTCGGCCCCGTTCAAAAAAACCAGCTTAAACCCGCTTTGGACCAGGTGATTCCCGATTTTCAAGTCCTCCACGATTTCATTTTTAACCGAGTCGTGCCCTCCGATGGCTAAGTAAGGCTTCCGCTTGAAAAGAAGGAACTGCCCCCCCGCCCCCGCGAACTTGGAAAAGAAAGTCCCTTTTTTCAATACCCGCCTCACCGGCAAAAAAGCGATCAGGCAAAAGACCATCACCGGAATGACCAACATCTCCACCCAGGTCCCCGTTTCCTGCTGGGTGAAACAGGAAAGCAGGTCCGCCTTTTCCTTTTCCGCGGCCTGGACGCTGCGCCGGAGCATATCGGGGGAATGCCAGGTATCGGCGTCGGTGAAAAAAATCCATTCTCCCTTGGCCTGCTTCGATAATTGATGGCAGGCCCAGGGCTTGCCCACCCAGCCCTGGGGCAGGGGTTTGCCCCTCAGGATTTTTAACCGCCGGTCCTTCACCGAGTAGGACTGAAGCAGGCGGAAGGTGCCATCGGTGGATTGGTCGTCCAAAATGAGGATCTCCAGCCGGGGATAATCCTGTTTTAAAAAACTCTCCACGCAGGGCCGGATCCGGAGTTCCTCATTGCGGGCCGGGACACAGACCGAAACCAGGGGCCAACTTTTCCGCGACCGGTCCGCTGGAGGCACCCCGCGGAAAAGCCTTGTGTTATCCCAGGCGCAGGCGGTCAAATAGAGGCTCAAGAGGCCGAAACCCAGCGCAAGGAACACCATCGGATGAACCTTCTTTCAGGAGTCAATCAGGATTTCCACCGGCCCCAAACTTCTCCCGGGGCCTACGAATGGTGGCACTTCGACGGCGAGGACCGCCGGACAGGCTTTTCTTTTTCCATCCAATTTTCCGCGGGCAATCTTTGGTCGCCCTACTACCAAGATAACTTAAAAACCTATTGGGAAAAAACAAAATCCCCCCTGTTAGATTCGGGAGTCCAGACGCCCGCTACCAATCCGCCCGCGGTGAGCCCGCCGAATCCGTTGGACTTTTGCGGCGTGGCTTTTCGTATTTTCCACAAAGGAAGCATGGTGGGAGAAGCCCTGCAGGAATTTCCCGCGAAATCCTTGAAAGCCTCCGACAGCCAAGGCGCGGTTTTACTCGGCCCGAACCGCTTCAATTGGGATGAACGCGGCGATCCCCCTTCTTATGTGGTGACGGTTCAGGCGCCCTTGCGGGGCGGACGCAAACTTTTGCGCGCCCGTTTGTTCTTCACGCCCTTGATGGGGGACATCCCCCACCTTCCCCAGCCCAAGATGCATTCCACCCACACCTGGATCCTGGCCGCGCCCCGCTGCCGGGTGGAAGGAACCCTGGAATGGTGCGATGCGGCGGGTGACGTTGAAAAGGAAGAAGCTTTCGCCGGCCAGGGCTACCACGACCATCATTTTGGATCGGTTCCATTGGACCGGTTCGTTTCGGGTTGGCATTGGGGCCGGGTGTTTTTGGGGGAGGAGACTTTAGTTTATTCCGTTCAAACGCCGACAGACTTGGGTTCTTCCGATGGATTTCTTTTAACCGCCGGCCCAAAGGAAATACAAACCTGGGACGTGGCTTTTCAACTGGCCAAGAAGCGCCGTAATTTTTTCTGGCTCCCTTACGAAAAATCCTTAGGGTTTACCGATACCCATTCGCTGGAAATCATCCATGATCAAATTTTAAGCGACGGCCCGGCTTCGCTTATCTTTGAGGACCAGGTAGCTTGGACCCAAAATGAAAAAACCATCCGGGGAACGGGAATGTCCCAGTATCTTTATCCTTCCCGTCTTTCCAGCCGCTTCTTCTTTCCCATGTTGAAGGGAAAAACCACCGTCTATGCCGAGGCCCCGGCGCCAGACGCCCCGCCGCCCTCCGGCGATGTCACGATGACAAGGCCGGATCTTAAATAAAAAAAGGAGGCGGGGTTTCCGCCTCCTTCATTCATTCCTAATTCCGAACGACTCATTCCTAATTTTAGTTAAGCGTCTTGGCTCCCGGAGTCCAGCCGCAGCCCGTCAACTTGCCGGTCTCGAAGGCCGCCAAGGTGCGGATGGTTTCTTCCACATTGCGGCCGACCGCCGTGTCGTTCACGGTGGAGTGCTTCAAGTTGCCTTCCGGGTCGATGATGAAGGTTCCGCGCAGGGCGAATCCCTTGTCTTCAATCAGCACGCCGTAGGCGCGGGAGATCTGGTGGGCGTTGTCCGCCAAGTGGGGGAACTTCAACTTGCCCAGATCCTTTTCCTGCCAGGCCTTGTGGCTGAATTTGCTGTCGGTGGAGCAGGTGATGATTTCCGCGCCCATCTTCTTGAACTCATCGAACTTCTCGTTGAAAGCCTTGATCTCCGTGGGGCAGACGAAAGTGAAATCGAGGGGATAGAAAAACAGCACCACCCATTTCCCTTTGTAATCGGAAAGCTTGATTTCCTTGAACTCACCGTTCGGCATCACCGCTTCGCCCTGAAAATCAGGGGCTTTTTGTCCTACTTGCGCTGGCATAGTTTCCTCCTTTGAATTTGAACCCATCCCCGGCCACGACTTTTTGAGAGAGCAGTAGTATCTAAACCTGAAGC
>CAZHFP010000152.1:3056-5889 GCA_964531065.1 uncultured bacterium | reverse complement strand
AGGATGCTGTTAAGAGGAACCGGGAAGTTATATGGAAAAGATTAAAATAAAGGGTTTCTATGACCTGTTTCATGGACAGGCCTCTCCACCGGGACGTAAAATCAGACTGCAGCTCACAGTTGACAGTCGATAGTTTGCAGCAAAACATAAGGCCAGACGGCGGCGGCCTTGCTGCCAACCGTGAGCTGTCGACCGTTAACTTGTTTCAGAGGACCTCAATGAACGACAAACGCCCCAATCCGGATGAGCTTCTTTCCCGGGTCCAAATGGAAGCGGCCCAGGCCAAAAGGGGCAAGCTGAAGATTTTCTTCGGCGCCTCGCCCGGGGTTGGAAAAACCTACGCCATGCTGGAAGCGGCCCGGGTGAAAAAAGCCGAAGGCGTCGACGTGGTGGTGGGCCTCTTGGAAACCCACGGGCGAAAAGAAACGGCCGCCCTGTTGGAGGGTTTGGAAATCACCCCTCCGCTGGAAAGCGATTACCGCGGAACCATCCTCAAAGAGTTTGATATTGACTCGGCCCTGAAGCGAAAACCAGGATTGCTCTTGGTGGATGAACTGGCCCACACTAATGTCCCCGGTTCCCGGCATTTGAAACGATGGCAGGACGTTCAGGAACTTTTGGATCTGGGCGTCAACGTCTACAGCACGTTGAACGTCCAGCACTTAGAAAGCGTCAACGACATCGTGGCCCAGATTACGGGCGTCATCGTGCGGGAAACCCTTCCCGACAAGGTCCTTTCCGAGGCTGACGAGGTGGAGCTGATCGACCTGCCCCCCGACGATCTTTTGAAACGGCTGACCGAGGGAAAGGTCTACGCCCCCGAGGCGGCCCAAAAGGCCGGGCAAAACTTCTTCCGAAAGGGCAACCTGACGGCCTTGCGGGAAATGGCCCTGCGTACTACGGCCGACCGGGTCAACGACCAGGTCCAGGATTACCGCAGGGACAAGGCCATCACCCAGACCTGGGCCACGGCCGACCGCCTTTTGGTCTGCGTATCCTCAAGCCCATCCTCAGCCAACCTGGTGAGGTCCACGCACCGGATGGCCAAGGCTCTCCGGGCCGATTGGATCGCCCTTTTTGTGGAAACGAAGGCACAGGCCAGCCTCTCCCGTGAGGAACGGGCCCAAGCCATCCAAAACCTAAGACTAGCGGAACAGTTGGGGGCCGAAACCGCTACGGTCAGCGGAACGGATTTCGCTGAGGAAGTCATGGAGTACGCCAGGGAACGCAACGTCACCAAGATTTTCATTGGAAAACCCCTCGGTTATTCCTGGCGGACATTCTTGCGGCGCTCCCCCGTGGACCAATTACTCCGGTCCAGCGGGGACATCGATATTTACGCCACGAAAGGCGAGGCCGAGGAATCCTGGAAACCCAAACGCCGCGCCGCCGTGGGAACGGCCAAGTCTTTTGACTGGCGGGGCTACGGTTGGGCCTCCCTGGCCGTGGCGATCACCACTGGCCTAGCCTGGCTCCTCTTCCCTTACGTCGCCCTGGCGAACCTGATTATGGTGTACTTGCTCTGCACCCTGGCTGTTTCCTACCGCCAGAGCTTGGGCCCCTCGACCTTAGCCTCTTTTTTAAGCGTTCTGGCTTTTGATTTTTTCTTTGTGCCGCCCCGTTTCACCTTCGCCGTAGCCGATGCCCAATACATTTTCATGTTTGTCGTCATGCTGCTGGTGGGGCTTTCCATCAGCAACCTCACGGTGCGAGTAAGGCAACAGGCCAGGCTTTCCCGGCTCCGGGAGCGCCGCACCTCCGCCCTCTACGCCCTATCCCGGGAATTGGCCGGCACCTGGGGCACCTCCGACCTATTGGAAATCGCCGTCAAGCATATCTCCGAAGTCTTCGAAAGCTCGGTCATCGCCTTTTTACCTGACGCGGACGGCAGGCTTCAGGTCCAATGCGGGGATCCGAAAGAATTTAAATTGGACGCGAAAGAAATGGGCGTGGCCCATTGGGCTTATGATTTGGGCCAGATCGCTGGACGCGGCACCGACACACTGCCGGGAACGGACGCCCTTTACCTTCCCTTGCTCGCTTCCGGCGAGCCGGTGGGGGCCCTCGGGGTGAAGCCCCAAAATCCGGACCGGCTTCTTATTCCCGAACAGCTTCATTTATTAGAAGCATTCGCCCACCAAACGGCCCTGGCGGTAGGGGCGGACAAGCTTTTACAAAAGCAACAGAAAACCCAAATGCAGGTGGAAACGGAAAAACTTCGGAGTTCCCTTTTAAGTTCCGTTTCCCACGACTTGAGGACGCCCCTGGCCGCCATCACGGGATCCAGCAGCAGCCTGCTGCAGAACGGCGAGTCCCTATCCGAGTCCACCCGCAAGGATCTGCTGGAAAATATCCACGACGAGGCCGAAAGGCTGGAGCGGCTGGTGAACAATCTGCTGGAGATGACAAAACTGGAATCCGGCGCCATCCGGCCAAACCTGGAGCCCAACTATCCCGGCGAAGTGATTGGGACCGCCATCGCCCGGTTGGATAAAAAAATCGAGGGACGCACCCTCACCACCCATATCACCCCTGATTTGCCCCTGGTACCTATGGACAGCCTCTTGATTGAACAGGTTCTCGTGAATCTGCTGGACAACGCCTTGAAATACACCCCACCGGGAAAACCCATCGATATTTCAGCGAAGACGGACCGGGGCCAGTTGGTAATCGAAGTGGCCGACCAGGGGCCCGGCCTGCCCGACGAGGACCTGGGCCGCCTTTTCGATAAATTTTACCGGGGCCCCCAAAACGGAAAAACCTCAGGCGCCGGCCTTGGCCTTTCCATTTGCAAAGGGTTCGTGGAAATCCACGGCGGGACGCTTGTTGCGGA
>CAZHFP010000152.1:0-2956 GCA_964531065.1 uncultured bacterium | reverse complement strand
CGACGAATTTTTCTGGCGGCGCTGCTGTCTTTTTTGGCCGCGCCCGTTTTTTCCCAGAACCTTTCCCACTTAAAAGTGGAATTGCTCTGCGAACAAAACTCCATCCAGCCCAGCGGCAGCGTGACCGTGGGCTTCCATTTCATCATTCAAAAGGGCTGGCATGTCTATTGGCAGAACCCCGGCGACTCGGGCCAAGCCCCCTCCATCACCTGGACCCTGCCCGACGGCTTTACCGCCGGGGAGATTTTGTGGCCGGTCCCGGAACGGATCACCCTGCCCTCCCTCGCCGATTACGGCTACACCCGGGAAGTGACTTTCCTGGTTCCCATCCAGGCGCCCGCCGATTTAAAAGCCGGCCATATGGTTCGCCTCAGCGCGACCATCCACTGGCTGGTCTGCCAAGAAATTTGCATCCCCGGGAACAAGGCCCTGAACCTGCGCTTACCGGTCCGTAAAAAACAATCTCCTTATAATTCCCGCTACGCCTCCATCTTTAAATCGGCCCGTAAAAACCTGCCGGCCCCCCTGCCCGAGGAATGGAGCGCCTCCGGTTTTTTGGGCCCAAAAGAAATTCATCTTTCCTTTGATACAGGCGCCCCAGTGGCCAAAACCACTACCGTCACCTTCTTCCCCCTTCACGGCAACCTGATCCACGATTCGGCTAAACAAACGTTGGAAGTCTCAGAAAACACGATCCATTTAGGATTGAAACGGTCCGATCAACTCTCGGCGGACGTCAAAACGCTGGAGGGGTTGCTGGTGGTTCAACCCAAAAATCTGGGCAAGAAGGGCTACTGGGTGAAGGTTCCCCTAGACAATCCTCCGTCGGCGGCCGAAAGTCCGCAATAAATATTCAATTCGAGGAGATGAAACATGAAAAAAATATTCCATCTAGCCTTGGCTTTGGCGGCCTTCGTTCTTATTTCCACAGCTCAAGCCGCGAAAGTGGGCGACCCTGCTCCCGATTTCACCGCAACTGATAGTGACGGCAACAGCCGCAAACTTTCCGATTCCAAAGGAAAGTTTGTTGTTTTGGAATGGCATAATCAAAGCTGTCCCTTCGTGAAAAGCCAATACAAGGGCAAGATGCAAAAGCTCCAGGCCAAATGGACCTCAAAAGGCGTTCAATGGTTCACCGTGATTTCTTCCGCCCCCGGCGCGGAAGGCTACGTGGAAGCTTTGGCCGCCAACGAGGACGTGAAAAACACAAAGGCCCATCCCACCGCCGTCTTTCTAGATCCTAAGGGCGATATGGGGCACGCCTATGACGCCAAAACGACTCCCCACATGTTCATTATTAATCCGCAGGGAGTTCTGGTTTACGACGGCGCCATTGACAACGCTCCCTTGACGGACAAAGTCATCTCCAAAACTGAAGAGGGCGCTCCCTACCTGAATTACGTGGATCGCGCTTTGCGGGAATTGGTCACTGAAAAAAAGAATAAGCCCACCCTTTCTTCGACCGTTCCCTACGGATGCCATGTGAAATACAAATAATAAAGCCGCCCTTCGCTCTCCGGCCCCTGTCCTCATCCAACAAAACCTAAAACCAACCTAAAATCATTGAAAAGCCCTGCTTTAATCGTGGCCCTTTTTATTTGACAAATATCCCGCCCGAGGTATCATTAACACGTTTAACCATCAATGTTAAACGTGTTTCCCTCTGCAGGAGGATTTTATGGCCAAAAGGCCCCTTCGAAAGCAGAGCCTTCTGCAAAAGGCCCTTCGCAACAATAAAGTTTTAAGCCAACAGGTACTCATGTATCAGCGCGTGATGGATGTCATCCGCGATGAGAATACTTTGGAGGATATGCTTCGGCTGATCATTACCTCCGTCACTAAGGGTTTAGGTTTTGACCGGGCCGGAATTTTCCTTGCCGATAAAAAGCGCAAAGTCGTCGAGCGGGTCATGGGCATCGACCGCCATGGAAAATTTGAGGGAAAGGGCGTTGAGTTTCCCCTCTCCCCCAAGCGGAACCAGCATCTTTTTTCCGATATGGTCAACGGCTTTTCCAAAGGCCGGTTCACCAACAACCTTCGGGAGCTGATGGGCGAAAAATCTTTTCGGACCGAGATTGATCCGGGTGTCTTTTGCAACGCGGTCGTTCCCATTATCGACAGCGGTAAAAAAACCATCGGCATCCTGGCCGCGGACAACCTCTTCACCCAAAGACGCATCCATAAATCCGACATGCTGGCTCTGGCGAACTTCGCCACCGAGGCCGGCTTGGCGATCGAATCCTGCCAAATGCACAAGCAGATCCGCGAACTCGCCACCCGGGATAGTTTGACCAACGCTTTCAACCGCCGTTACTTCGACAATTACCTTCCGCAGGAAGTCCTCCGGTGCCGCCGCTACAAGCGCTTTTTAAGCCTGCTTTACGTGGACCTGGATCACTTCAAAAAGGTCAACGATATCTACGGCCACCTGGCGGGCGACGCGGTCTTGAAACATGTGGCGGACCGGCTCGTGAAGGGACTGCGCAATGTGGACATGGTGGTCCGCATCGGCGGGGATGAATTCGCCGTTATTTTGCCCGAGGTGGGCTCAGAAGGCGCCAAAATCGTGGCCGGCCGTCTTTTTAAATCTATCACCGAATTCCCTTCCCCTATCGAAGAGATGCGCCGGAAGGATGAGAAAATTTCGGTGAGCATGGGCGTTTCCTGCTTTAACGAATCCATGGAAGATTACAAAGCTCTGGTGAATCTCGCCGACAAAAGCCTCTACCAAGCCAAGGCCGCGGGACGAAACCGCGTGGGTGACTTGATCGCCGTTTCGAAGTAAGATATCCGCCATGAAAACCTTCAGCGCCGCTTCCCTAGCCAAGACGATTGACCATTCCCTCTTAAACCCCGCCTTAACCGACCAAGCCTTGATCGACGGTATTGAGCTGGCGATAAAATATCAAGTGGCGTCGGTTTGTATCAAACCTTACTTTGTTTCAACGGCCGCGAA
>CAZHFP010000151.1:1678-6102 GCA_964531065.1 uncultured bacterium | reverse complement strand
GGCCAGAACCCGGCCGGTTCCACTTTCATCCAATGGAACGCCACATGGCAGCCCGAACCTTCCGGAGTGATTTCCACCGCGCTTCTTCCCCGGAGCGTCCTGGTATATTCCATATAGAAACGATGGGGTGGTTCCAAGCCGGACACCCGAAAGGAAAAGGAATAAGGAATAATTCCCTTCACTCGGAAGGTTACTTTTTGATTTTGATGAGCCTTAGACCCGCCGTCCCATTCCAAGGTGATGCCCTTGCGCCATTGGGAGCGCTCGATCCAATCGGTTAGGGCTTTGTAAACCTTTTCGGGAGGCGCCTGGATCAAGATCGAATGGGTGGATTGGTAGTAAGCGGGCACGGGATTTCCTTTGGGCGGGCGGCTTGGGATTTGTCTTTCCCTTGACGCCAGGGACAGGATACTGGTACTTTATTTGAAAATGAAATCCATTTTAACCGCCGCTCAAGAAAAAAAAGCGACACCTTCCCCCGCCTCTTCCCAAAAAAACCGCGAACTGGTTTGCGAATTATGCCGTAATTTTTACGCTCTGGGCTGGGCTTCCGGCACCGGCGGCGGCATCTCCATTAAGGAAGACGGCTTCATCTATATGGCCCCCAGCGGCGTGCAAAAAGAGCGGTTGAATCCAGAAGATATTTTCGTGTTGGATGGCGAAGGGAACATCGTGGAAGAACCGGGGCGGGGCTTGAAGCTGTCCCAATGTTCTCCCCTCTTCATGCACGCTTACAAGATGCGCAACGCCGGCGCTGTTCTCCACAGCCACTCGGTCAATGCCGCCACCGCTACCATGCTTTATGACAAAGCCTTCCGCATCAAAAACATGGAAATGCAAAAAGGCGTGGAAGGTTACGGCGCCTTCGATACTTTGGAAGTGCCGATCATCGACAACACCGCTTACGAGTGCGAATTGGCGGACTCATTGGGCGAGGCCATCCAGAACAACCCCAAGTCCCACGCCGTGCTAGTGCGCCGCCATGGAGTTTATGTTTGGGGCAAGGATTGGAAGCAGGCGAAGACCCACGCCGAATGCTACGACTATCTTTTTGAGGCGGCGGGCCGAATGAAGCAATTGGGAATTTCGATCGATTAGGTTATGTAGGGGCGCCATTCATGGCGCCCGGGCGCGATCAATCGCGCTCCCACAAAGTCAAAGGAGGATTTGATGAAAGCAATCTGGTTGGATTCGGGCAACAACATCACGGCGGAAGAGCTAAACGCCCAGGGCGTGACCTACGAGCAAATGGACACCAACGAAGCTACCTATAAAGGCCCCTTAGAACAAGTCATGAAGGAACGCGGCTACGTCACCATGGACCAAGTGGGCATGAAAGCCGATATGCCGAACTTCGACGCGCTCTGCCAAAAATTCGTGGGCGAACACCTTCACACGGACGATGAGGTTCGTTTCCTGCTGGACGGCTCGGGCGTATTCGAGATCCGCAGCGGCGATGACCGCTGGATGAAAGTCATCGTGGAAAAGGGCGACTTTATTTTGGTTCCCGCCAACCGGTTCCACCGTTTTTACCTGACGGACGAGAAGCGCATCCAATGCGTGCGCTTGTTCAAGGACCAGTCGGGCTGGACTCCGCTTTACCGCAAGGATCTGGAAACTTCCGCGGCCAAGTAAATCATTTTCACCGAACGAATGCTCGTGGGGCGGGTCTAATGACCCGCCCTTTCTTTTTTGAGGCCCCATCCACCGAACCCTGGAGTTTGAAAATCAATGGCTGAATATGTCATCACTCCCGCGAAAAAAGAACTTCCCGAGGGCCCCGCGATCATGGACGAACTTCACCGGAGGGGTTTTCCCGTGGAGATCAACGTTACCGGCACGGCCCTAGTCTGGGAAGCCATCCGTTTTTATGAGCCCGGACCCCCGGAAATCGAGTGCTTTCTTTCCCGCGAGGAAGAAGACGGCCTTTTAAAATTGTCGCTGCCCGCCGATTCGGCTTCTGAAGCGGTCAGTCTTCAACTAAACCTGGTCGACTTACTGCTCGCCAAAGTGGGCGGCCTGGCGGAAAACACAGCCACTCGGGAGCGGTTTATCCCGGAGGAATTTTCCGCAAAACTCAAAGCATTGCGGGGCGCCCCCACCGGTCTGAAAGATTTTTTTTGGATTGGTTTCTCTTGGTCCGTCGTTCTAGCGGGAATTTTGATTTGGATTTCCTCGCCTCAGGCGCGGACCCTGGCTCCCGCGGTCGTTTTCCTTTCCTTTTTAAGCGCCGCGGGCCTCACCTACTCCCATTTCAAGGGTTAAAACTCCGATTGAACCACAGAGTTACACAGAGTGAACCGAGTACGGCCAACCGATTTTTTAAAAATCTTAATTCTTACTCTGTGGACTCCGTGTCACTCTGTGGTTAAATTGCCTTATGACTTCCTCCGAAATAACCAAAAAACTTAAGGAAAAAGCCGCCGAGCTGGGCTTTGAATTATCCGGCGCCGCTCCCGCCGTGACCCCCGCCGATTATCCTTCGTTCTTGGATTGGCTGGCCCGCGGTTACGCGGGCGAAATGGGCTACTTAGAAAAGCGCAAAGCCGAAAGGGGGACGCCCCAGTCCCTTCTCCCCGGAGCCCAATCCATTTTTTGTGTCGGCTTAAGCTACAATCCAAAACCCGAACACTATCCTCTTCTGGAGAAGCATCCTATTTCCTGCTATGCCTGGGGACAGGATTACCACGAAGTATTAGGTGAAAAATTAAAAAGCTTGTGCGATCACCTGACCCAAGAGCTGGCCCCCGGCGTGAAAGCGAAATTTTACGTGGACACAGGCCCGGTTTTGGAAAGAAGCCACGCCGCCGCTGCCGGATTGGGCTGGATCGGGAAAAACACGCTGGTCTTGAACAAAAAATTCGGGTCTTTTTTCTTCCTAGGCGAAATTTTGACCGACGCGTTATTGGCCTTCGACGAACCGGCGGACAATCTTTGCAAAACCTGTACGGCCTGCCTGGACGCCTGCCCTGTCGGCGCCCTGGAAGAGGCGGGTCTTTTAAACGCCAACAAGTGCATCAGTTATCTCACCTTGGAGCACCGGTCCGATTTCGTTGGAGAAACCGACCTGCACGGCTATTTGGCCGGCTGCGACCTATGCCAAACCGCCTGTCCCTACAACGTGAACGCCCCGGCCGGGCGGGAAGAAGCCTTCCAACCCAGGCCCGAAATTTTAGCCATGGATTCCGGGAAGGCCGCCCTTCTTTCCGAAACGGAGTTCAAGTCATTCACAAGAGACAGCGCCTTGGAGCGGATTAAATACCCTATGTGGAAACGCAATACCTCCCAGGCTTAAAACCAGCGCCATTGGACGGTTCTTATCTCTGGACGGCCCTATAATGAAGGACGCCTTGATGTATATTTCATCCATCTCAGCTGCTTTATGGGGAAGCCTCAATGTATTTTCGTTATTTTTTCATTATTTTTTTTCTCACGGCCCTTCCGGTTCTTTCCGCGCCGTCTTCCACTTGGACCTCCAACGACTATTACGTGACGGGAGTGGATTTTTATGCCCACAGGGATTACGACAAAGCGATCTCTTATTTAAAGGTCGCGGTCCAGATGGACCCCCAAAATTGGCAAGCTTACGAAACCTTGGGTTACATTCATTACCTTTCAAACCGTCCCGCCGAGGCCCTGGCCGCCTTTGATCAAAGCCTCAGGTGGCACGTGAACAATCCCAAAATTCGGGATCTGGCAGAAAAAATTCGGGCGAAAATCATTTGGGAAACCGAAGCCCGCGACATCTATCCCCGGGTCTTCCGAAATTACGGCATTTGGTTCAGCTTGCAGTCCGGAGCGATCAACGCTTCCCTGGGAGATTTTCCAGCCGCCGCGTCAGCGTTTAATAATTATAAAGATCCAACCGTCTTGGAACCCCATGCCCAAACCGACGGCTTCGGGCTCTTGGGCGGGATGGAAGTGGGCTTCATGCTGGATAAATGGAGCGGATGGAGCGTATTGTTCGATGCCGCCACTTTCAAAGGCTACAAGGCGGACTGGCAGGACAGCTTTGGGAACAGCCTCCATGAAACCATCCAGCCGGACATGATTTCTTTCCAGGCCCTGTACTACCGGTTCTTTCAGCTGGGGCGCTTCCGCCTTCACGCGGGCGCGGGCGGCGGCTTGTACCAATCGATCGTGAATTTACATGAACAGCGCAACGACGATGTGGTCCTGCAAGACGGCCAATTATCCTCATTGGGCTGGGGCGTGCTCCTCAGCACAGGCATTGAAATGGCCCTGGGGGAACAATTCGCGGTTGGTTTTTCCGTCCGGGGACGATACGCGACGACTTCCAATATCCAAGGGAATGTCACGAATATTTTAGGCGCCTCGGAGCAGGTGGGCTTGGCCCTGGATAGCGGCCTTTTGGAAGCCTATCCGCCCAACGTGATCTCGGCCTACAACTTGCCCACCGCGAA
>CAZHFP010000151.1:0-1578 GCA_964531065.1 uncultured bacterium | reverse complement strand
TAATATCCACCGCTCTCATGCCCGTGGGCCCGGCTTTTTGTATTTTGTTGAAAAAAACGTCGAGGGTTTCCCTCAGCCACTTTAAATCCACGCCCATGAAGTTTTCCGGCAGTTGGGACCATTTCTCACAGGCCTTCTGGTAAAGACCCATCGCCCCCGTCCAATTATCATTTTGGAAATGCTTCACCGCGATGGCCGCCTGGATCAGGCCCTGGTAATGGAGCCGCTCTAAATCCTTAGAAGGATGCCAAAGGTCTTCCAGCATTTCATGGCACTCGAAATAGGCTCCTGAATTAAAGAGGCGGATGCCTTCCAGGTATTCGTGGGGGTACTTCAGGCTGTCCAGGTAAGTATCCCAATCATCCCTTTGGGAAAGCTCCCCGATAAGACTTTGGTCTGCGTCCGGAAAATTATAAGTCGGCAGATCTTTCGGAACCACCCAGGCCATATCCTGGCATTCAATTAATTTTGGTTCGCCAGATTTATGGGAGCAAAAGAAGATGTTCAGGCGCACCGACCGCTGGGGATAATGATAGGTCAGGATCCGGAAAAAGTGCTTGATCTCGACCTCGATATCGAGCTCTTCCTTGAGCTCGCGGATCACACACTCTTCGAGGGACTCCGTGGGCTCTTTTTTACCGCCAGGAAGCTCCCAGAAGCCGCCGAAAGAATCCCCCTCCCGCCGCTGGGTAATGAGGAATTTGCCGTTCTTAAAGACCAGCGCCGCGCCCACTTCCAAAACGGTTTGAGTCATAAGGAAACATCCGACACGAAGTCACGAAGCCGCGAAGAAAGATGTATCAAGATCACAAGTGAAAACATTATGATTTCCTTCGTGGCTTCGTGTTCGATTTTGGTTTTCTTTTTTGTTTTCGTTGAAAAGACATTTTAGCTTTCTTGGCGGGCCGACGGAGTTTTTCGCCTTGAGCAAAAAGAATTTTCCGTTTCTTTGAGAGACTTTTCACTTGGTACTCACGCCTGAGAGCGACTGAGTAATTCGCTTGAGTTTCCTGAAAAAGAAGCTTCACCGGCCGATGAACCGCCGTATATTTGCTTCCCTTGCCCGCGTTATGGGTTTCGATGCGCTTTTCAACATCCTTCGTGATTCCGGTGTAATAGGACCCGTCCGCGCATTCGGCGACATATAAGAACCAGCCCTTCGCTGTCCGCTGTCCGCCCCCCGCCTGGCTGGCGCCGGAAGGATTTTTAGCTGACAAACTCAATCTCGCCGACGGTTGGGATCAATTTTTTAGCCTCGCCCTGCTTGAGGAATTCACGGATGGCATTCTTGCCCTCTTCTCCCATCTCGACCGTGCGGTCATTGACCCACATGCCGACAAACTTATCCGCGATATCGCGGGACAGGCCACGGCCGAAGGCCAGGGCGTAATCCAAAGCCGCGTCCCGGTTCGCGAGCGAATATTGGATGGATTCCTTCAATTGGCGGGAAACTTTCTTTTTGATCTCTTCCGGCAGATCCCGCCGGATGGCGTTGACGCCCATGGGCAGCACCATGCCCATTTTCTCGAACCACCACTCCCCCAGGTCCACAATCTTGTGAAGGCCCTTTTCTTTATA
>CAZHFP010000150.1:3971-6119 GCA_964531065.1 uncultured bacterium | reverse complement strand
AATTGGGTGACCGGCTTGCTCTTTAACTTAAGCCTGGGATCAGGGTATAGGACGATGGGACGAATCATCTAAAACCTCTCAAAATGAATGTACCGGTTAATTATAGGGTTAAAGGTGGGATGAACTCAAGACCGGGCAGAGGCCAGGGGATGGTTTTCAAGGGACATTTTTAAATCCTCGGCGGCCTTTTGGGGATCCGAAGCTTCCGTGATCGCCCGGACAACGGCAATCCGCCTCGCCCCCTTTTCAAGAACCTGATTGATATTGGATAGATCAATCCCGCCGATGGCGAAAAAAGGAATGGAAGGATTCATTTCCGCGACCTGGCGGACATATTCAACGGTGACCGGTTGGCGCCCAGCCTTGGTCGGCGTCGCAAAAACCGGCCCTACCCCTATATAGTCGGCGCCTTCGGCAATGGCCTTGCGGGCTTGGTCCGGAGCATGGGTTGAGACGCCTACGATTTTGTCCCTGCCTAATATTTTCCTGGCATCAGCCACGGATAAATCATCCTGTCCGACATGAACCCCGTCCGCGTCCGATAAAACGGCGATGTCAGGGCGGTTATTGACGATGAACAAAGCGTCGAACCGTCGAGTTAGCTCCCGCATATTCAAAGCCGTCGAAAGCAGATCCGAATCTTTAAGAGCGTAATCCCGCAACTGGAGGATATCCACCCCGCCCCGTAAGGCTTGTTCGGCTATTTTCAAAGCCGTCCTGCCTTGAAACGATCCGGCTCCCATCACGAGATACAGACGGGCATTTTTAAATTTTTCCATTGAATTCGTCATGGGTTTCCAGCCGGGGAGAAATTTAAAAATCTTTTTGCGGGGTGGAGGCTTGCGCGTAAAGTTTTTTCGGAATCCGTCCAGCCAAATAGGATAGGCGGCCCGCTTCGGTGGCGTGCCGCATGGCATTCGCCATTTTGAGAGGATCTTTCGCGTGGGCAATGGCCGTGTTGAGCAATACCGCCACCACTCCCAATTCCATGGCCACCGCCACGTCGGAAGCGGAGCCCACTCCCGCGTCAATCAAGACGGGGCACTTTAATTTCTCAAGAATGATGCGGATGTTGTTGGGGTTCAAAACACCCTGGCCTGACCCGATGGGCGATCCCGCCGGCATCACAGCGTGGGCTCCCGCCTGCTCCAACTTTTGCGCCATCACCGGATCATCCGAGGTATAGGTCATGACCGTGAACCCTTCTTTGACCAATATTGTCGTGGCTTCCAAGGTCGCGATGGGGTCGGGAAGAAGCGTCTTTTCGTCATACAAAACTTCCAGTTTCACAAAATCCGAAATTCCCGTGGCGCGCGATAAATGAGCGACGCGGATTGCTTCTTCCGCGCTGTAACAACCGGCGGTATTGGGCAGGAGGGTGTATTTTTGAGGGCTGACGAAGTCCAGCAGGGTTTTCTCGCCCTTGGCCTCTAAATTCACCCGGCGCAGGGCAATGGTCACGATTTCCGTCCCCGAGGCCTCCAGGCATTGGGCCATCAGTTCGTTGGTGGCGTATTTGCCCGTTCCCACCAGCAGCCGGGAGTGAAAAGTCTTCCCGTTAATTTGATAGGTATCTTCGGACTTGGCTTGTTGTAAGACCGTTGTCATATCCACTCCAAATTTTAAATTTTTAATTCTAAATTCTGTATTGATGAGGTTTCCGCCTGGCGGAAACAACCAAAATTTAAAATTCAAAATTCGGCGCGTCAGCGCCGTTAGCCGCCGCCCACAAATTGAATCAGTTCGATTTGGTCCCCATCGGACAACTTTTGAACCGGCCGTTGTTCCATCCGAATAATCTTACGGTTAACTTCCGCCACGACGGTTTCCTTTCGGACACCCAGCTGGCGGATCAATTCTTCCAGGGAAATACCCTCAGAAAAATCTTTCGGTTCCCCATTGATCACAAGTTTCAAAAGACACGTCCCCAATTGATTTGAGCGGCGGAAGTCGTCGAAAACACAGGTTAAGACAAAATCTTTTTGAAAGAAAGACAAGCCCCGCGGAATTTTAAAATTTTAAGGATTCTTCAGCTTCCGGAGGACTTCATTGATGGCCGCTTCCAGGTCGTTTTCCTCGGAGCTGTTGTCCAAGTTTAAAAAACGGTTCAAGGCGATCCGGGTAATGACGCTTCCCCGCAGGCGTTTA
>CAZHFP010000150.1:0-3871 GCA_964531065.1 uncultured bacterium | reverse complement strand
GTTTAAAAAACGGTTCAAGGCGATCCGGGTAATGACGCTTCCCCGCAGGCGTTTATCCTGGGTCCGAAGCTGTTCCAAGAGATGGATTTGAGGGAAAGTAAGCTTTGAACTTTTTTGCTTCCCCTCGATTTTAACCCGCCTTGGTTTTCCAACCGGGCGCTGGGCGTCGCTGCGCATGGCCCTTAACCGGTCCTCGATCTTGGCCGCTTGGGTGCGGGCCGGAGAGTGGGCCTTTTCCGACGCGGCTTTGGACGTTTGGTCGCTTTGCTGGCGCAGGGCCTGCAGCCTCTGGATTTGCTTCTCCGCTTCAGTTAAGTGCTTGTCGTGATCGCCCATGGACCATTCCCTCCTCGTTAAAAACCAACGGCCACTTCCGCTCCAGCCAAGGCGCAACAAAATAACAGCACAAACCTACTCCCAAACCCGCCGCCACATCAACGAAATAATGATAACGCCCGTAAATGGTTCCCGCGAACATGGCCATGGTTAAAAAAAACACGGGAAAACGCCACTTCCCCAAATAAGGGTAAACCATGAAACAGATAACCGATGCCGCGATGTGGGAGCTGGGAAAGGACCCGCCCGGAAAAGCGTTGTTTTTCACCGCGGTTTGGAGCCAGTCCGACACCCAATAGCCCTTCAGCGATTCCTGGAGGCCCGGTATATAAAACCGGGGGCTTTCCGCCGGAAGAAAAATAAAAATTAAATAATGAAGGTAATAGGTGAAGCTCAAGGAAAACATGAAGGTTCGAAAACGCGAAAGCGGCGCCCGAAAATAAAGGACCAAAGCCGTCAAAGGCATCAGGACAAAATAAAAACTGTATCCGACGCTGAAGAACTCATTCAAGAGCCTGGCCGGCGGGTAAAACTGCTGGAAATTCCAGACTGAGGTCCCGATACGGCCAATTTCATTATCGACGCTCAAAAGCCATTCGTCCAAAGTCCAGTCAAAATATCCATGGACCAAAAAGCCAATCTCCTTGTAAAAATACAGCATGGCGATCAAGGGATAAAATTCCCGGATCAAGCGGATCAAGGGTTTCGTGAAGTTGCGGATATTCCAAAGGGCCACAACCAAAGATAACGAGAACAATCCGTGATATCCCAACAGGCGCAGCCGGTCTTCGGGGGCCAACTCCACCGTGGCCACCACCAGCGAAATCAAAAGCTGATAGACCAGCACCAAGGAGTCCACCGGCCTGAGCCAGGGTTCTTTTTTCCGTTCCACTTTAGCCGTGGAATAACTTTTTTCCGGGAAGGTTACCATGACTTCAAAACCTTGGTTTCGGGCGTTTGGCCGGCCAGAAACATTTTTTTCGTGTAGAGGACCGACTGGCCCGGAGAATGATCGCCCTTGATGGTTAAACAGGCGATCGAATAGGAAGGAATCTCAAAATCAATCCCATCCTTTAACCCCGCCTCCGCTGTCAAATCCGCTTCTTTTCCATCCAAACGGATTTTGGGGCTGAAATAATGGTCGCCCTTGTTCACTAAAAAGAGGGTGAGGTCTTTGCTTTTCTCGTCCTGAACGGCGTGAACCGATATATCGTCCTTATTGATTTGCGACGAAACGATATGGCCCGCGGGAAGAGCGCTCACAAACCACAGCGCCCAATAGGCCGGCCGAGGACCCGCTTCCGTTAAAATATCCAGTCCGCCACCCCCGCCTAAATAAGAAAAAAGATTCAGTCCCAACCCTTCTCCCAAGGCGCTTCCCGCCATGTCCGCCATCCAAAGGGCTGCCCAAAAACTTCCAGGACCCGAGTCTTCTTGGCCCTTTTTCACGGCCGCCGCTTCACGGCAGCTATTGCCCCCGGTCACCACCAGGGGAATGGGAATGTCCGAGTTTCCTGAAATTTTATCCCGCAAATTATGGAGCAGGGTTGTTTCTCCCCGGATATCGGACAAAACTTTTGGTGGCGCGCAATCCGCCGCCTTCAGGGCCGAATAATGGTGGACCGAAACCGCGTCCACAATATCCCCGTCATAACGGATAAAGGGAGTGAGCCAATCCTCCACCCCGTCAGTGTATTTCACGGCCAACTCGGGTCCCAGGACACAGATCGAGGGGTCCACGGCTTTCATCTTGTTATAAACGGATCTAAAATCGTTAATGTAATCATAAACGGAATAGTCGGCGAAGGACTCGGCGGCGGGGTCCGAGTCGTAGAGATCCGGTTCATCCCCCACGGTCCAAAACACGACATTGTATTTCTTCTCGAGGTTGCAATAACGGACCCAATCCGCCCCCATCGAAGGATTATCCCGGTTCACCGGCACCTCCATCATCGGCTCGGCGCCCAGAGCCCTGGCATAAGCCACAAATTGATCGATCATTCGTTTTTCGGATCCCGGCGCGCCAGCCAGGGATTCCGTTCCGTTCAATCTTAATATTTTTAAATGAAGGGCCTCCGTTCTGTCTTTTGTTTTAGCGGTTACCTCGTCTAAATCATGGGAAGCGGGAAGCCGAAGGGTCAGCCCCGCCAAAGCGCCTTCCGACTGTTCCAAAGAAGAGGAAAGGGCTCGGGGCAAGGGCTGGAGCTGAAGCGTTGCCGGGGCGCCTTTGGCCGGGAGGACCGCCATCGCCACTCGGCCGCCTTCCCGCCGGGCGTAAAACAAAGTCTTGTCATAAATTTTTATTTGTGAAAACTGGAACCGACCCGCCGCGTCCGTCAGGACTTCCTTGGTTTTCGGCCAGGTACTTACTTTGACCCCGGCCAAAGGTTTTCCGTCCCATCCGCTGACGAAGCCCCCCGGGTTTTTCATTCCTAGATAGGTAGCGCCCTTGGTTCCATCCGCCACCCTGCCGGCAAAACGATCTTCTTCATCATTTTTAGGGACCACCACTTCGCCCGAACCGCTCCATTGGATTTTCGGCCAGGAACCGGGGTGCTCACCGGCAAGGGGATTGCCCGAGTAATCCAATTGCATCAGCCGGTTGCCGCTGATCTGGCCTCCCTCGTCCAAAGCCACATTGAGTCCGGCCTGCTTCCCCGGTCCCAGTTCCAATCCCTCAAAAAAGGTTAAGGGAACGGCGGATTCCAAAATGTAACCCGTTTTAGTTTCCCGGGCGATGACCCGACCGCCCTCAATATCCTTATTTTTATTGAAGCAAAACATTTGAGGATTCTTGCAATTCGTTCCCGGAGAAAAACCAATGTGGTAATCGCCTTCGGAAATTCCGTTCGTTTTTTTGGCGTTGGACTCGGTGGACAGGAAAAGCTCCAGACAGTCTCCGTTCCACAGGGACAGTTTTTCGTTGTTATTGACCGGGGCCCTGTTTTTTTCGACGATGACCGCCGCGTAAAGGTAAAGCGAATCATAGGTGATGAACACGCGGCCGTTAAAATTCTCAGAGCCCTTCCAAAAGGCCTTTCCCGAGACCACTTGGGATTTCTGGTCCAGCACCAGCATTCGGGCCGCCGGCCATTCATTGAGGTGCCCGTCCACGCGGATGGGGGCCGTCGCCTCATTGATCGTCAAGGGCGTGGGCTGGGGCGTTTGGGCCCCTGCGGAAAAAGGAACAGCCAAAGCCAATACGAAACCACGAAGAAACGAATTTTTAAGATTCATTTAAACACCCATTTGAAGCTGTTGATCGTTCCTCGTTTTAGACGCCTAACTAAAACAAAAAGGGCGGGCCATGGCCCGCCCCTACTTTAACTCAAAAATTCAGTCTTAGCGTCTCCGCGCTGGATTGGGTTCAAATGGGAGAAGGCAGGCTGGTTTCGCCCATCAGGTATTGATCCACGCCCCGGGCGGCCGCCCTGCCTTCGGCGATGGCCCAAACGATGAGGGATTGACCCCTCGTCATGTCTCCCGCGACGAAAACACCGGGAACGTTGGTCATTTTATTGGCGTCGCCTTTGAC
>CAZHFP010000149.1:0-6146 GCA_964531065.1 uncultured bacterium | reverse complement strand
TTGGTGGAAGTGGGTGTGAAGGTGTTAGTGCCGGTGTTTGTGCTGGTCGAAGTGTAGGTATGGGTAGGTGTATTCGTGGAGGTCTTGGTATTCGTCAAGGTGAAGGTGTTGGTTGGAGTAAAGGAGTTAGTGGGCGTTGATGTGTTGGTAGGCGTATTGGTTACGGGCAGAGTTGCGGTTTTGGTGCTAGTGGAAGTTGGGGTAAAAGTCATGGTCGCCGTACGAGTGGGAGTGGAGGTCGGGCTATAGGTGGAAGTATTGGTGGAAGTCGAAGTCCTCGTGTTGGTCGGGGTATTCGAGGGTGTATTTGAAGACGTGTTGGTTTTAGTAAAGGTGTTCGTGGGAGTGTTGGTAATAACCAGAGTAGCGGTAGACGTGGTCGTAGGAGTATTGGATTTGGTGGGGGTATTCGTGTAGGTGAATGTCGAGGTACTGGTACGGGTAAAAGTATTCGTCAATGTCACGGTCGGGGTGTTTGTTTTGGTGGCGGTCGGAGTGAAGGTCCGGGTGGGGGTAAAGGTGGCCGTGTTGGAGGAGCAAACGGGGTGGACTAGTCCCTTCAGCCAACCATAAACCTGCTGTCCCTCATAGGAAGTCAACACCCACCCGGACCCGGTAGAAACCGGAGCCGACAGGGTCGAGGACCAGGCCGAAAGAAGAAGCGGCGTCGCTTGGATATCAAGATCCCAAGCCAAGCCGCCATAAACGTAATTCTTATCGTTGGCGCCGTTCATCCAAGTAATGATGGAATTAACGAAGGCACCGTTGTCGTTGGTGTTGGCGCTGTTGCCGAATTCCTCAATCAATACCGGACCGGCGGCAAGGGCAGGATCAATATTGGACTGCCAGCCGGCGGGAGTATTGGTTCCTTTATTGTTGTAGATATGGGCCGAGTACACGATCCCGTTCCCGCTGGCCGTGTCGGTCAGCGGTGTTAGCCCCACATAGTAGTAGGAATACTGCTGGCCCCCCGCGATGCAAATATTGTTGGCGCCCGTGGCCCGGATCGTATTCACGATCGATTGAAGGCCAGGCGTACTGAACCCCTCGGAGGTTGTTCCGCCGTTTTTCCAAACGGCCCAGGAATTGGTGTAGGGCTCGTTAAAGGTGTCAAAGATGACAGCCGAGTTATTGGCGTAACGGGTGGCGAGATTTTTCCAAAAGACCAAGCTGTTTTGGTCGGGCATGGAGTATTGCTGGATGGCTGAGCCCGCGGGCCCGTCGCCGGACCATTGAAGGTCTAGGTCGCAATAAACATTATTGGTCTGGCAAAGGGAAACGATCGAGTCAACGATTCCTTGATAAGTGGCTTGAGGAGTTGAACCCCTAGAGCTTTGCGCGTTGCCGTCCCACCAATCCTGGTCCAGCGCGATGCGGATTAAATTAACATTCCAATATTTGATGGCTTCATTGACCTGGGCCAGGATTCCCCCGCCAGCGGGCCCATCCCCAGCCGCGTTCCATTCAAGGGAATCAATGTTCACCCCAACTAGGCGGACAGTGCAGCCGCCGCTAGCGGTAACGATCTGGTTCCCGACTACTTTCAATAGAGGCGGGGCGGCTTGCGCCAATGGCCCACCAAAGAGAAATATGGAACCAGCGAAAACAGAAATTAGGTTAATGGAAAGAAATCGATTTTTTATATATATTAAAAAATCCAGATTTTTTCCAATAAGAACGCCGTTCATGGCATCTCCATATCCATCATTAAAAAACCGCTGTGCGGGTTTGGTCCCGCCCCATCACTTGGAAGCGCTTCTTCGTTCAAAAGATAACTTATCGCCTTCAAAAATATGTTAATATTAGTAAAATAAGTATTTAATATTAATACATTCATTTAAGGCCCTATGCCTTAAGGTTTTTCGCCTTTAACGATTTCGTTAGGATTTAACCCCCATGTTCCAGAAGCCCGATCCATCCAATCTCAGCACCTTAAGATTCCAAACGTTCACTTATTTCCAAATCATCTTTCAAGTTTTCCTGGGACGTTCCTGTTTTTTTGTTTCAAAGGAAAACCAATGGTGGCCATTATTTCCTCCCAACCAGGAATTACGCCCCCACCACTTTTCTGATTATTTTAAAAAGAACGCGAACCACCTTATTTATTTACGCCATAAATTCAAAACTCTCAAAACGGAAAAACGTTCGATTATCGGCCGGTTTGGGGATTACACCGATTTTTTTACTCCCGTCCTTTTCAAGGGCCGATGCGAAGGTTTCCTCGTTTCCGGGCCTGTATTGGATAAATACCCAACCCCGGAAATTCTTCGATCCCATTGGAAAATTTGGACGGGTTCGGAGGGCTCCGATTTAGACGCCGATTTTCTTCATTATGTCCGTGTCGCTTTAAACACCCCGATATTGGACGAGGAAGGATTAAAGGGTTGTGTTCAAGTGATGGAACTTTTGGCCCGCTTTATGACGGAACCAAAGGTGCCGGATATTTTGAAGGAACTGGATCGTTTAAAGCTGGATGTTTTCGCAAGGCAATTGCCCCATCCCTATTGGGTTAATTGGGCGATTGGTATTGATAAATTCTTCTCAAAACCGGAAAAGGGATATGTCATCCCGCAATGGACAAAAGAAGAGGTTGGGATTAAAAGGATTCCCACGGTAGTCGTGGCCCTCATGCCCAAAAAGCCTGGAAGCAATACCGGGCCTCTTGATGTCCTATGCCTGGCAAAAAAATTCCAACGAGAATGTTTTCTCGCCACCCGCGAAATGAAAGAAAGCGCGGCCCATCCATTGGGTGATTACGGCGCCATAGTCGTCACCTCACCCGAACCCGGCCAATCCAAAGCCCAGGCCTGGCTAGACATTCGGGAAAAAATCCAAGCCATTTGCACGGCCCTTGACCGCCGTCTTAACGCGACGATTTTGGCAGGAATTGGTTCCCTTGTCCCCGCGGGCGGGAGTTTGGCCAAGTCCTATCATGAAGCCGTAACTTCGCTCCACTCCTCTCTCGCGGTTGGCCGGACCATTCAATTTTCAAAATCGACCTTTTCCGAAAAAACATCCATTCCAAAAATACTAGACCTTATCCGGAACCTGTCTTATTCCCTGTCCCGCTCGGATTCCTCCCGCCTCCCGCTTGACCGAGAACGGTTCATCAATACATTGCTTTACAATGGTTACGGCCCGGAAATTTTAAGGGCCAATATGTTGTCGGCCTTATATATTTTATTGGATCAATTTGAACGGAGATCAGGGGTTGGACAATCCACCGCAGCCAACCTCGCCACTGACTTGGTGGACCGCCTGGAAACCGCCAATACTATTCCTGATTTGGTCGGGGTTTTTAGGGAATCGATTGATATGTTGGTTCGTTACCAGGATAAGCCCCATGACGCTTCCGTTGCCGCCCGTTTGAAGTCGATCATAAATGACATCGGCAAAGACCCTAGCTTTCCCTGGAGCCTTACAAAACTAAGCCAGAAATCGGGGTTGTCCCGGCCGACATTCCTCAAGTGGTTCAAAAAAATCTCAGGAATTGCCTATGGGCCTTATTTAAGAAACATTCGTCTGTCAAAGGCCAAAGACCTCCTCCGGGAAGGCAATTTGACGCTCGAAAGGATCGCGCTGGATTGTGGATTTGCTTCTGCAAGCTCATTCTCAATTATTTTCCGCAGAGTTAATGGAACTTCTCCCAGAAAATACCAAAGAAAAAAATGAAGGTTTTAACTCGAGAGGGATGACGAATTGCTATTTATCGTCATAAAAATTTCTTTTTATAAGTCCTCTAATATTTTAATCTTCGGAAACTTCTTGGTTTTAAATATTTCAGATATTATTCCCAGATCGTTTTAAGCTTAAAGTCTATTAAAATTCCAACAGAGTCCGTTGAAATTAAAACAAACCCGAACCTATGGGAATCAAAATGATATTTTCGCAATATTCATGACCGATAATTAACCGCCCCATTCCTGGCCGTTTATTAAAGGGTTTTAATAAAATTAATTTGTAATTCCCGATTATATATTCCGCCGAGATGTAATATAGGTTTAGTAATTTTCCTGTAATCCTCCGGTGAATGCCCTCACCGGAATACCCAAACCGACTTCCAACAGATGACCCTGTTTTTTCAAAAAATAATTCCATTTCCAAATCGTAATTAACTTCCAGCAAAAGGAGGCGTGATGGAAATAACACGTAAATTAAAAATAGTAAACCGTTTGGGACTTCATTTACGGGCCGCTGCCCAATTCGTTAAAACCACAGCGGCATTTAAATCGAGGATCCTGGTGAAAAACAAAAACGGTCACGTGAACGGAAAAAGCCTGCTAAATCTCTTGGCCCTAGCGGCTTCTTATGGGACAGAATTGACATTTGTCATCAAGGGCGACGACGCGAATGAGGCCCGGGCTGCCATCGAAAAATTATTTTTGGATAAATTTGGGGAAAAAGAGTAATGGTTTTTATCATGGACCGCTCCGGATTCTTGTAAATATCCCTCGAGTTTGACTTTTGGTTTATCCAAGTACAATATTTAATTCTCCACTTTCAACTTTATTTAACCCGTCAAAATAGAATTTTCCCAACTGGGATTTTTATGAAACAGGCTTCTTTAAATTTCCACGAAAGCCCTTTCATGCTGCGAATTTTAGAAATTTTATTCTGTAATAAAACAGAAAGGTAGTTTCCCATGAGTGTTCTGATACTAATTGGGGCCATAGCCGCCTTCTTGATTTTGACCCTGATCCTTTTTTTTAATCGAATCAACCCTGGCATATCAATTTCCGCTTGGGGGGACATCCAGGAAAAGACAGTACTCTTGGAAATCATCGAAGAATTCAAAAAAGAAAATCCCGGCATCCGGGTCGTGCTTCGCCACTACCATTACAACGAATATGTCCCCAAAAACTTGGCCGATCTGGCCGAGGGACAAGGTTCGGACATTCTGGTCATGGAAATTGCGAATTTCCCAGAACTCTTTTACTCCGGAGTATTGGAACCATTAGACCCTTTTTTCAAAAAAGAAAATTGGGATATGGGGTCCTACTATCCCAAGATGGTCGAAAGCTTCACCGTCGGGGGAAAGGTCTATGGTATCCCTAGGGACGCTGCCCCCTTATGCGTTGTTTATTACAATAAAAAAGCCTTTCGGGAATCAGGCGAATCCTACCCGTCAAAGTTTTGGAATTGGCACGACTTTCGAAAAGCTGCCCAAAACTTAACGGTCGTCAACCGCCACGGTGAAACAGCCCGATGGGGCGTGGTCGAACAATGGCCCATGATTTCACCATGGGTCCACGGGATGGGTGGAAGTTTTGCCGACAATGTTAACAAACCATCCCGTTGGACATTCGCCTCCGATCCCTGCACCGCCTTGGGAATGCAGTTCCGGGCCGACCTAATCCTAAAGGATAAGTCCATGCCTTTGTTGACGGACGCCAAGGAAATCGGTGGAGTAAAGACTTGGTACCTATTCGCCCAAGGAACCGCCGCAATGTTTATTTCAGGGATTTGGAAAACCGCTTATTTCCAGGAAACCATCAAGGATTTTGATTGGGACATCGCCTTACTCCCCAAAGGCCCGGGCGGAAATGGGAAATACACTCTTGGCGGAACCGCCTATGGAATCACTCGAAAGTCACGAAATAAAAAATGGGCGTGGAAATTGGTCAAATTCATTACCGGCAAGGAAGGAGCACGAAAGATGGCCGCTACCGGTGTCGCCCAACCCGCTTTGATGGAAGTCGCCGATTCACCATTTTTTTTGGGGAGCAAGATTCCGGCGAGCAAAAGCCTAATGTTGGATGCGGTTGACTTCAGCAGTCCGACTCCCTTTTGCTCAAATTGGGGAAAAATCCAAACGATCATTTCGGAAGAATTTTCAAGGGTTTGGCGAGGCGAGGAGACTGTTCCAAATGCAATGGCCCGTTTAAAACCCATCCTGGAAAAGAATCCGCCCCAAACCACAACCCTACGGAAACCATCCAATTAAATCAGATTTTTTTAGAAAGGAAACCAATGCCAGAATATTCCTCGTCCCAAAATCCGGAGAATAAGACTAAATCAAATCATCAAAATGTAGCCAATTTCATCACTGTATTCTTATGGGTAAGTTTGGCCGAGGGCATTGATTACCCCGACCACATGAAACGCGCTTTCAAATCCTTGCTTAAAACCGAAAAAAAACAATGGAC
>CAZHFP010000148.1:0-6329 GCA_964531065.1 uncultured bacterium | reverse complement strand
CGTCCAGACCCGCCATCAGCATGGCCGCGAACGCTAAATAGGGATTGCAGGAAGGGTCGGGAGTGCGGAACTCCACCCGCTTGGATTTGGGGCTCTTGGAATAGAGCGGTATACGGCAGGCCGCCGAGCGGTTGCGCTGGCTGTAGACCAGGTTGACGGGTGCCTCAAACCCGGGGGTCAGGCGCTTGTAGCTGTTAACCGTGGGGCAGATCAAGGCGCAAAGGGCCGGGGCGTGGCGCAGCAGACCCCCGATGTAATACAGCCCCGTTTGGGAGAAGCCTCCATAGCCCTTCTCGTCATACATGATGTTGGTTCCGCTCTTCCAGAGGGACTGATGGACGTGCATTCCCGATCCGTTGTCCCCGAAAAGGGGCTTGGGCATGAAGGTCGCCACCATGTTGTGCCGGCGGGCCACGTTCTTCACCACGTATTTATATTTCAAAAGCTTGTCGGCCATGGGGACCAGCTGGTCGAACACCATGTCAATTTCCGCCTGGCCGCCGGTGGCCACCTCATGATGATGGGTTTCAACGGGAATGCCGATCTCCTGCATGAGGGTTGTCATCTCCGAACGGATGTCCATTTGGCTGTCGGCGGGCGGAACGGGAAAATAGCCTTCCTTGCCCCGGATTTTGTTGGCCAGGTTCGGGTATTCCTCCCGGCCGGTGTTCCAGGACCCCTCGGTGGAATCCACCGAGTAGTAGCCGCTGTGGAGGTTCTGGTCAAATTTCATGTCGTTGAAAATAAAAAATTCAGCTTCCGGGCCCCAGTAGGATGTGTCGGCGATGCCGGAGGCCTTTAGATATTTTTCAGCCTTCTGCGCCACATAACGGGGATCGCGGGAATAGGAGTCCCGGGTGACCGGGTCAATCACATTGCAGGTCAAAACAAGGGTTGGAGACTCAAAAAAAGGATCCACAAAAGCGGAATCCGGGTCGGGGATCAAAAGCATATCAGATTCATGAATCGCCTGGAATCCACGAATGGAAGATCCGTCAAAACCTTTTCCGTCCTTAAAAGTATCCTCGTCAAAAAAACTTACCGGCGAGGTCGTGTGCTGCCAAATTCCGGGAAGATCTGTGAAACGAAAATCGACATATTTCACGTTCTTTTGTTTAATAAGGTCCATAACTTCTTTTGGCGTCATATCCATTCCTCCCGATCATTTTCGAAAAAACTTAAGAGAATCCCTATCCGCAGAAACCGTTTCAATTACAGCAAATGCCCAGCCAAACTAAAACCATAAAACAACTGGATTTTTAACGATCATTCGGGGGTTTTCCGGCTTTTATCAAGAAAAAGGAGGGGGAACAAATTTTTTTATAAAAAAGTGGGTTTATACCCGATCTTATATTTTTTCAACTTATACCCTAGTTGGCGTGGCGTGATCCCGAGAAGTTTGCAGGCCTTGGCCTGGACGCCTCCGCAGCGTTCCATGGCTTCCATGACTTTCATCCGTTCGATTTCAATCAAGGTGACTCCACTGGAGGCGCTTGAAGAAAAAGAAGAGGATGCCGTTTCCATCGCTGAAGGCGGCATCACATTGGCGTACAGGTCCAGAGGAAGGGGCACATCTTCCAAGGAAATAACAGTCCCCTTGGTCATGACCGCCATCCGTTCAATGGTATTTTCCAACTCCCGCACGTTTCCGGGCCAGTGGTAATTCACCAGGCGGGCCACCACTTCTGCCGCCATTTTGAAGTTGGCCTTATTATCTTCATTGTACTTGGACAGAAAATGATTGAGGAGCAAAGGAATGTCTTCTTTTCGGTCCCGTAAGGGCGGCAGAAAAACCGGAACGACATTGAGGCGGTAATAAAGATCCTCGCGGAATTTTCCCTCGGCGATAGCCTTTTCTAAGTTGCGGTTGGTTGCCGCGACAATTCGGACGTCAGAGGATATGGTTTTGACCCCGCCCACCCGTTCAAACTTTCTTTCCTGGAGCACCCGGAGTAATTTCACCTGGGTCGCTTGGGAAATATCACCGATCTCATCCAGAAAAAGCGTTCCGCCATCCGCCAATTCAAAACGGCCCTTGACCATTTCCGAGGCGCCGGTGTAGCTTCCCTTTTCATGGCCGAACAACTCGCTTTCCAATAGGGTCTCCGGAAGGGCCGCGCAGGAAACTTTGATAAAGGGCTTATCCGCCCGGGGACTGTTGTAATGAACCGCCCGGGCGATTAATTCCTTACCCGTTCCCGATTCGCCCCGGATCATCACCGTCGTCCGGGTGGGGGCGACCCGCTGTATCGACTTATAGACTTCCACCATGGATTTCGCGGTGCCCACGACGTTTTCCAGCTTATACTTCCCCTTCAATTCGCTCTGAAGCTCCCGGTTGACTTCCAGTAATTTCTCTTTGTCCCGCTCGATCATTTGATGAATTTTCAAGTTCTGGCCGATGAGCGACGCCACAATGCTGAGCAAACGGACATCCTCTTCAAAAGAGATATCGGCGTCCTTAAAAAGCCGGTCCACGGACAAGACCCCGAGGGTTTCCCCTTTTATTTTAATGGGAATGCAAACAAAGGAAATGTTCTGGCGTTTGACATCGCCCCGGGCCCTAGTCCGGTTCAAGAAGGAAGGCTCTTTACCAATGTCGGGAATGATCATGGGCTCCCCCTTCTCAACGACTTTTCCCGTGATCCCTTCCCCGATTTTATATTTTCCCCGGGATATTTCTTCCTTGGTGAGGCCGTGAGCCGCCTCAATGCTGAGTTGGCCCGTTTTTTTATCCAGCAAGGTGACGGTTCCCCGGTTCATCTCGAGCTGGTGGGAAAGAATTTCAAGGATTTGGTTGAGCACGGATCGAAACTCAAGAATGGAAGCCATGGCGTGGCTGATCTCATAGAGGGCGGTGAGTTCCTGAATTTTTCGGGTGAAGCGTTTTTGATTCTCAGCCATGATAAAAGCCGTTTCGGAGCAAGAATGAAAGAACTGACAAAAAAGGGTGAAGTGACGGAATTGTAGATGATCCCCTATTTAAAGGCAAGACCCAAAGTTCGTCTTTTCCAGCCCAGAAGAAAGCTGAAACGATATTATAGAAAACGATTCAGACCCACTCTTAACCCAATAGGATTTCAAACCATGAAAACGCTGCCCGCCATCCCCCTGACGCTCCTTGCCCTAGCGGTCATCCCTCTTTCCTTATTTTTATGGACCTCCTCAAATACCCTCCAAAAACAAATCCACTCCACGGTGGTCAACGATCCTCAGACAGGTCTTGCTCAAAGTCTGAACGTCATCCAAGTCGCGGTTAACCAATGGGGGGATAACATCAACGGAAGCGCGGTCCACTTTTCCGAAAACGAAAATTTTAAAAAATTCATCGCCCTGCCAACTCCTTCCCTGGCCGCCTTCAAAATTTTCGGTCAGAAACTTTCCGATTCCACCCATTTACCCCTCATCATTCTCAGCGACAAAAAAGGAAATGATCTCTATGACAACGTCAACATTCCCAAACCATCTCAAAACCCAACACCTGATAAAAAACAAATGAAGCCCAAGGCCATCGCCCCCCCCCAAGCTTCCCTTAAGGATTTTCCCGGAATGGACCGGGCCCTCGCTGGCGCTTCCCTCAGGGGTTTTTTCTCCTTTCAAGGTTCTTTATATAATGGTTCTCTTGTCCCTGTTTTAAACAAGGGAAAGAATACGGGAGTCATTATTTTGGGCGCCCTAGTCAATGACGATTTAATCCGCCGGTTAAAATCCGAGTCGATCAATGACCTAGCCATCTATTCCCAGGCCCAGACCTGGTGTTCTTCCACCGTCCCGCCTCCATCCCTGGATTATCCAAAAATGATGGCGGGTTTCAGTTCCAACGGCCGTTCGAACAACTCCGTGCCGGTGGATTGGAATCACGGTTCTTATCTGGCGGGATTGATTCCTTTAGAGGGTCTGGACGGCCGACCCGCAGCTTACCTCTCGTCCTTTCAACCGATCAAACAAACCTTGACCGTGGTAGGATTTCCCCAAAAAAACCTGGCCCGTCAGGGGCGGTGGTTTCTTTTCATGGGTGTTTTACTCGCCGCGGCCGCGGCCTGGCAATTCATGGCTCCTTTTAACCGTTTACTTTCCGCCGTGGATAAAATAAAAACGGGAAGCCAGAACATTGATTTGCCCCTCAACCGCCCGGATGAATGGGGCCGGCTGGCCCGCTCCCTCCAGGAAATGACGAATCAGTTAAAAGAAAAAGAAAGAGTTTCCTTGATCCTGGGAAAGGTCGTCTCTCCGAAAATCGCCAGGAATATTTTGGAAGCCAAGGATCTTTTCGCCTTGAAAGGCGAACGCCGCGAAGTCACCCTTCTCCATGCCGACCTGCGGGGTTTTAACACCCTCAGCGAAAACATGCCGCCTCCCGCCCTAGTGGAGGCCCTCAACCAATACTTCACCCTCATCAACGAGGCGGTGTTTAAGCATGAAGGAATGATGGATAAGTTCATCGGTGAAACCGCCATCGCCTTGTGGGGCGCGCCCTTTACCCACGATGACAAGGAACGGCGGGCGGTTCAAACCGCTTTGGAAATCCAGGAATCGCTGAAAGATTTCAATATTTCCCGAATCAAAAAAGGAAATCCACCCTTCACCCTAGGCATCGGCATCCACACGGGCCTGGTGGTTTCGGGAAATTTAGGATCGGACAAGCGTTCGGATTACACCGTCATCGGTGATCCCCTTCACGTGGCCGCCCGGCTTTGCGCCATGGCGGCCCCCGGCCAAACGGTCGTTTCCGAGGAAACCTACCAAAAAATAAAGGGCCAAGTGAAAGCCAGAACCTTGAATCCCATTGTCATAAAGGGCTCCCTTGAGCCTCTTAAAACCTACGAGATCACCGAACTCACATGAAGAAAAAACAGACCGCCTCCCCTTCCGCCCCCAACCCGGCATTATTCCAAAAAACCATTTTGCAATGGTATGACAAAAATAAACGGGACCTGCCTTGGCGGAACATCCACGACCCCTACGCCACTTTCGTCTCGGAGATGATGCTTCAGCAAACCCAGGTCAAAACCGTGATCCCTTACTACAAAAGGTTTTTAAAAGAACTTCCGGGATGGAAGGCCCTGGCCAACGCCAAAGAAGAAAAAATTCTAAAACTGTGGGAAGGCCTGGGCTATTACCGCCGGGCCCGCAGCCTCCAGGCCGCGGCCAAAAAAATTATCGCGGATTACGGCGGCAAACTTCCCGACACCTTGGAGGACATTCTGGAACTGCCCGGCGTGGGCCCCTATAGCGCCGGCGCCATTCTTTCCATCGCCTATCAAAAACCTCTGCCGTTGGTGGACGGCAATGTGATCCGGGTTTTCTCCCGTATCTTTGTTTTAAGAGGAAACCTAAAGACCGGCGATGGCCATCAAAAGGTTTGGGATTTGGCCCGGTCTCTCGTTCCGGACCAGCGCCCGGGGGATTTCAATCAAGCCCTGATGGAATTAGGAGCCACCCTTTGTTTTTCGGAGAACCCGCAATGCCTGCTCTGTCCCATGATCAGCCAATGCGAAGCGTCCCAAAGAGGCCTTCAAAATGAATTGCCGGAGATGCCCAAGCAGGTCAAAAGCGTTGAAATTCCCATGGCGGCCGTCCTGGCGGAACGCAACCGCGAATTCCTGGTCAAAAAAAGAGCCCAAGACGAAAAATGGCTGAAAGGCCTTTGGGAATTTCCCAGCGCGGAGGGAAAAACCCACGAGGACGCCCGAAATAGTTTGGAGCGGATATTAAAAATGAAAACAGAACCGCGGGAAATAAAGGAAGTTCGCCACCAAATTACCCATCACAAAATAAGTTTAAAACTCTTCAAGGCCCCCCCGCAAAAAAACACGGTTTTCCCCCGGGGTTTCCGATGGGTCTCGGCGGCCGATCTCCTCCGGCTTCCCTTTTCCAGCGCCCAAAACAAATTGCGAAAATGGGTTTTGGAAAACGCCTTGAAAAAAGCAGAGCCAACCACTCAGTCGGCTCCGCTTTTCGCCAAAAAAAACAGCCAAAAATAAAAAAGCCCATCCTCTTGAAAGGATGGGCTTTGAAGCGGCGGTTGATTACGACTTAAAAATTTTCCAAAAAAACTTCATCATCTCTTTCCAGGAAGCTTTATCAGCCTTCTCGTCGTATTTCAAACCCGGAACTTTTCCATCGTTATCCGGGTTGGTGAAGCCATGCACCGCGCCTTTGTAGGCAACGAATTTGTAAATAACCCTGGCGGCGTCCATTTCCTTCTTGAATCCCGGCACGCTGGGGAGGGTGAATTTATCCGCCCCGCCCTGGCAAATGAGTACCTTCGCCTTGATATTCTTGGCGTCCGCGGGGGTTGGGTTGTCCAGCCCGCCGTGGAAAGTAAC
>CAZHFP010000147.1:0-6352 GCA_964531065.1 uncultured bacterium | reverse complement strand
GTCAGCCGTGAAGCAAACACAACCCATGAACTGAGGTTGTACTTGGCCCTTAGGCTAAGCATGGTTGGCCTGAACTTCAGGCCAACTACTTCAAGCCTGTCACAAAGTTCGTTCCTCGCAATGACAAACTACGCCCAAATTCATAAAAGGGAATTAACTATATAATTCCCCCTAATCGTCAGTTGCTAAGCGATGTAAAACCCTCTAAAATTCAAAGTTCTCATCCGACTTCACCTGAGGACCTGGTGTTTCGTTTGGGAGCCCTTCCGGTAAGGCTACGCCGGATTTAACCGGGTAAAACCGAAGGATGCCTCGGCGAAGCGTAGCCGGGTTAAAAAACCACGGATCATTTCCGTGACACCCAATCCCCATTTCACAGGAAAATATGGAAACGCTGTCGGCGGAAACAACTGAAAAAAAGGTTTTTTTAGAGACCTTCGGGTGCCAGTCGAACGTCCTGGAATCGGACCATGTGACCGGACTGCTCCTGAAAAATCATTTTTCCATGACCCAAAAATGGGAAGACGCGGACGTCATTCTTTTCAACACCTGCTCCATCCGCCAGCACGCGGAAGATAAGGTTTTCTCCCGGCTCGGCCAATTGGCCGATTGGAAGAGGGACCGTGAAGGCCGCGTCATCGGCGTGATGGGATGCATGGCCACCAGCTACAAGGATCAATTGATGGCCAGGGCTCCCCACTTGGATCTGGTGGTCGGCCCGGACCAGTACCTGAAAGTTCCCCAAGTAATCCGGGAGGCTTCCCAAAATGGATCGGGCCAAGTGCTCGCGGATTTTGACCCGATTTATTTTCCCGAGAACGATCCCAACCGCCTCTCCCAGCCCCACAAGGCCTTCATCGAAATCATGAAGGGCTGCGACAAGTTCTGCACCTTCTGCGTGGTGCCCTTTACGAGGGGCCGGGAAATATCCCGTCCGGCCGAAAGCATTTTGGAAGAAGTGGAACGGATCGCCGCGGCGGGCGTGAAGGAAGTTATGCTCCTGGGGCAAAACGTCAATTCTTACGGCCTGGGTTTAAGGTCCCAGGGACAAGGGGCAAGTTTCTCCGGACTCTTAAGGCAGGTCGGGGAGATTCCCGGAATCCAAAGGGTTCGTTTCATGACGTCCCATCCCTTGGATATGCCAGATGATTTGATCGAGGTGATGGCTTACGTCCCGGCGGTTTGTCCTTCCATCCACCTGCCGGTCCAATGCGGTTCGGACAAGGTCTTGAAGCGGATGAACCGCAAATACAGCGTCGAGCATTATTTGGAAAGGGTCGGGAAGCTCCGGGCTTCCATTCCGGATTTATTTATTACCACCGATTTAATCGTCGGATTCCCCGGCGAGGAAGAAAAAGATTTTCAAGGAACCCTGGACCTGCTGGATCACGTTCATTATGACGCCGTTTATAGTTTTAAATATTCCCCCCGATTGGGCACGCCTGCGGCCCGCATGCTGGACCAAGTGCCGGAAGAAGCCAAGGATGAGCGCTTGGCCCGGCTGAATGAAAAGGCCTGGAAACACGCCGCCGAACGCTGCGCCTCAAGGTTGGGCAAGGTTGAGGAAGTGATGGTCGACGGACCGGCAGACAAGACGCCCGGCGCCTATTACGGCAAGAGCCGGCAGAACCGGACGGTGGTCTTTCATCCAGCGACGAACGAAAAATTCGAGGCCGGGGACATGGTTCGGGTTTTGGTTGAAAGCCACAAGGTCGCGAACCTATATGGAAAAGCCGTGAAGTAATTTTGATTTATGAATTTTGAGTTTTGAATTGTTGAAAATTTTCACTTCGTGAAAATATCCGAAATTAAAAATTTAGAATTAAGAATTCAAAATTAAACGGGAGTAAAGATTGAAGAAAAAATTCATCATCACCTTATCGTTCTTTTTGGGCGCTACCTTGGTTGCCTGCTCTGAGCCCACGCCCGTTCCCACCGCCGACAATCACGGCCTTTTTGACAAGGCGCAGGATTATTTCAAACATAAAAAATATAAGGAAGCCAAGGAAATCCTGAACCAACTCGTGGCCAAAGCCTCCCCCATGGAAGACTATATCCCCAAGGCCCGCCTGCTCTTGGCCAACCTGCAGGATGACTTCAACGTTTCTATCGCCCAATTCAAGAGCCTGGCCGCCGAGTACAACAGCCGGCCCGAGGGCGAGGAGGCCCAAAAAAACCTGGGGGCCCGCTACTATTTGGCCGATAAATACGAAGACGCCTCCGAAAGTTATGAGGAGTTCATCAAGGATTACCCGAAGAGCTCCGACCTGTCGGAGATCCATTATTGGCACGCTTCGGCCCTGTCGGCCGAGGAAAAAAACAACGACGCCATCGATGAGTTTAAAAGGGTATTGGACAAGGCGCCGGACAGCCCTTGGGCTCCCAAGTCCCTGCTGGGAATGGGCAACGCCTATTTCAAGATGAAAAAGTACAATGACGCCGAGAAGCAATATCTCAAGATTCTCGACCAGTATCATTTCTATGATGAACTCAACCTGGTTTATTTCAAACTGGGCCAGACCTATGAGCTGGAAAATAAGCCCAAGGAAGCCCACGCCGCTTATCAGACGCTGGTCGAAAAATATCCCAAGGCTTTAGAGGCGGGGGACGCTAAGGCGGGCGCGGCCGCCCTTGAAAAACTCCATCCGGATTTGGCGCCCGCGGTGGTGACCCGGGAAGAACCGCCTCCCGTCCCAACTCTCGCTCCCGAACCCACTCCTACCGAAACCACAGCGGAAATAACGCCGACACCCTCTTCGGAAGCACCGGCCGAGCCTCAGGAAGTTTTGAAGTTGAAACCTTTCCATGTTCAAATCGGCGTTTTTTCCAAACAGTTGAACGTGGGCCGGGCCCAAAAGCAGGCCAAGAAAGTCGGCTACGATTCCTACGTGGTAACCTTGAAAGCCCCGGACGGCCCCTTCAAGGTCTACAAGGTCCGGGTCGGCCATTTTCCCGACCGCGCTTCCGCCGAGAAGGCCGCCAAGGACCTGACGAAGAAGCTCAAGGAAAAAGCAATCGTGGTTGAAGATTGATAAATACCGTCGTTTGTCGTCCGTCGTCCGTCGTACGCTTAAGGATTGAATCTTAGGCCTAAAACGGACGACAGACGACGAGCGACGAAGGACGGATGTTGAATGGATGATTTAACCCCCATGATGAAGCAGTACCTGGAAATGAAGAGGATCCACAAAGAGGAGATCCTCTTTTTCCGTTTGGGCGACTTTTACGAGATGTTCTTCGATGACGCCAAAACCGCGGCCCGCGTACTGCACCTGACCTTGACGGCCCGCGCCGGGGGCCAGGGCAACAAGATCCCCATGGCGGGCATTCCCTATCACGCCTCGGAAAATTATATTTCCAAGCTGGTGAAGGCTGGCTTCTCCATCGCCATCTGCGAACAGATGGAAGACCCGGCTCAGGCCAAGGGCTTGGTCAAACGGGAAATCGCGCGGGTCATTACGCCCGGCACGGTCTTGTCCGCTTCCATGCTGGACGAGAAATCCAACAATTATTTGGCCGCCCTTGTCTATTCTTCCCAAAGCCTGGGATTGGCCGTCGTGGATGTGACGACAGGTGAATTTAAAAGCTGCGAGTTGACCGGCCCGGAGCGCTTTTCCGTGGCGGCCAACGAGCTGTCCAAGTTCAACCCCTCTGAAATCCTCCTTCCCCAAAGCCACCCGCCGGGCACCGAGTGGGGCGTCCTGCTCAAGTCCCTCAATGGCGCAAAGCAGTCCCACATGGAAGACTGGAAATTTTCCACCGAGGAAGGCAAGGACGTTTTGCACGAGCATTTCCAGGTGAAGTCCCTGGACGGATTCGGCCTTTCGGGTTCGGACCAGGCGGTCCGGGCGGCGGGCGCGATTCTTCAATATTTAAAAGAAACCACCCACAGCGTTTTGTCCCATTTGGTGACCCTTTCGACCTTTCAGGTCGGCGAGGGCATGGTGCTGGACGCCGCGACCCAGCGCAATTTGGAAATCGTCAAGTCCATGAGGGACGGCAGCAAGGATGGGACTCTGATTTCGGTTTTGGACGAGACGGTCACTTCCATGGGGGGCAGGCTTTTGCGCCAATGGCTGGTCACGCCCTTAACTTCCGTGTCCCAAATCAAACGCCGTCAGGACGCGGTCGAGGAACTTTTGTCCCGCAAAGAAGAAAGGGAAACGCTCCGGGATTTCTTCCGGGAAGTGTCGGACCTAGAAAGGCTGGCGGGACGGATCGGCTGCGGCACGGCCAATGCCAGGGATATGGTCGCCCTGCGCACCACCTTAGGGCTCTTGCCGAAGATCCATCACCTGCTGGCCGGCTTCAAGTGCCAATGGCTCAAGGAAAGGGTGGAGGCCTGGGACAACTTAAAGGAAATCCATCAGCTTCTCGAAAAATCCATCGCGGACGAGCCGCCCCTGGCCTTGAAGGAAGGCGGGCTGATGAAGGCCGGGTACAACAAGGAACTGGACGAACTTAAAAAAGGTTCGCTGGAAGGCAAAAGCTGGATCGCCCAGTTGGAAGAAAAGGAAAAGGTCCGCACCGGCATCGGCTCCCTCAAGGTCCGCTACACTTCCGTGTTCGGCTATTACATTGAGGTCTCAAAAGCGAACCTGGACAAGGTTCCCCAGGATTATCACCGCAAGCAGACCCTCGTGAACGCCGAAAGGTTCATCACGCCCGAGCTCAAGGAGATGGAAGGAAAAGTCCTCGGCGCCCAGGACAAGGCCGACCGGATGGAGTATGAACTCTTCGAGGAGATCCGCTCGCTGGTGGGGAAGGAACTTTCCCGGCTCCAAAGGGTAGCCCGCATTATCGCCGAGCTGGATACTTTTGGAAGCATGGCCACCGTCGCCGACCGGGGCCGCTATGTGCGCCCCGAGGTGGATGATTCTTCCGAACTCAACATCGTGGACGGCCGCCACCCGGTGCTGGACCGGATTTTATCTTCTGACCAGTTCGTGCCCAATGACACAAGCTTAGGCGTCAATGGAACCGAGATCGTGGTCCTCACCGGCCCCAACATGGCGGGGAAGAGCACTTACATCCGCCAGGTGGCCCTCTTGTCCCTCATGGCTCAGGTTGGTTTTTATGTTCCCGCCAAGCAGATGAAGGCCGGAATTGTGGACCGCATTTTTTCCCGTGTGGGCGCTTCTGACGCCTTGACCCAGGGTCAGAGCACCTTCATGGTCGAGATGGTGGAGACGGCGAATATCCTCAATCACGCCACCTCCAAGAGTCTATTGATCCTCGACGAAGTGGGGCGCGGCACTTCTACTTTTGACGGAGTCTCCATCGCCTGGGCGGTGGTGGAATACCTGGCGCAAAAGCTTAGGGCCCGCACCCTCTTCGCTACCCATTACCACGAATTGACCCGGCTCGCCGGAACCTTCCCGAACGTGAAGAATTTCAACATCGCGGTCCGCGAATGGAACGAACAGATCCTTTTCCTCCGAAAGATTGTGGAGGGTGGCACCGACAAGAGCTACGGCATCCAGGTGGCCCGGTTGGCGGGAGTTCCGAAAGAAGTGGTGGCCCGAGCCAAAAAGATTTTGGCGGGGCTGGAAACGGGAACTTTCCTCGGTAAAAGCCCGGAAGCGCTCCCTCTCACCGACGAATCGCCCAAGGGCGACATGCCCCAGCTTTCCTTTTTCGGCTCCGATGGCAAGCACCCGGTGCTAGAGGAGTTAAAAGGGCTGGATCTGGATGGGCTCACTCCCCGGGATGCTTTGAATCTCTTGGCGGAGTGGAAGAAAAAAATAGAGGAATAGGAAAAGTCACCCTCACCCTACCCTCTCCCCTCAAGGGCGAGGGAATATGGAAAAAGCGTGTAATCCAAAGCCAGTACCTAAATCCCCTTGTTTTTATTGGTTGATAATAGTGCTGTCAACCTCCCAACCTTTCTATAAAATAACGAGTCCGGCACCTGAACGCCGACTCTTTCGACCCCTGGGACAAGCTGTTTGAAAAAAGACGACAAAATCCAAAAGAAGCAATTCCCCTACGACTTCCAAGTGGAGCTGGAGACGCGTGCCCATGGCAATATCGTGGCCCGCTGTCCCCAATTGCCCGGTTGCCAGGCCCAGGGTAGGACCACCAAAGAAGCCCTCGAAAACCTCAAGAACGTTCTGGATCTTTTCTTCGCTTCCTCTACCCCCGCTTTTTTCGAGGGCCTGGAACAATTCAACGACATCCCCACCTTTTACGGCATGGCGGAATTCCGCGGAGCCCTCTACGCGGCCACCGGGCGGGACATGGTCCTCAAATCCAGCAATGGCGCGCCCGGGTCCTGGAACAAGATTTTCGTCACCCAAAACAACTCTAAATTTTTCACGCCCACGCCCAATAAAAAAGACGGGGCGGGGGA
>CAZHFP010000146.1:0-6373 GCA_964531065.1 uncultured bacterium | reverse complement strand
AGTTCCTCCCAACAAGTCGTGAAGCGTTTGGACTTGTAATTAAAGCGAGTCCGCCAGGCCTTGTCCAGCCCCTCGGCAAGATACCTTAGGCGCCCCGCGCCGAAGTGGACGTTGATCCTGTCCAGGGCCGACATCAGCTTCACGCTTTTTTCCCGGTCCTGGGCGTGGAACAAATTCTGCTGAAGTTCGCTGTTGGGGCCAAGCTTCCCGAAATCCACGTGGACCCTCTTATAAATGAAGCCGCTTTTGTAGATGGATTCCATCGCCTTTTCCGCCGCCACGATCAGCGTCCCCGTGTCATCGGTGGGGACAGGCAACCGCACAATCGAACCGTTGACATATTGGGGCGCGTCGCTGAAGGGGTTGGTCTGGAGATAGACGATGATTTCCCCGGCCACCTGCTTATCCTGCCTTAGCCTGGCCGCGGCTTGGGCAATATGGGAGGCAAGGCCTTCCTTCACTTCCCGGAGCGACTCCACTTTTATCCCGAAGGACTTCCCGCAGCCGATGTGTTTTTTTTGTGGTTTGGTAAATTCCAAAGGATAGCAGGGTTCCCCGCCCAGTTCCTTGGCGGCCCGGACCCCTTCCACGCCGATCCGTTTGTCAATCCATTCCAGGGCGACGTTGCGCAGGTCCCAGGCAGTCTGGATGCCGTTGGTTTGGAGAAGCTTCGCCCGGGCGGGGCCGATCTTCCAAATGTCCGCCACATCGAAATTTTTTAAGGCCGCCTCCTGGGAAACCGGATCCATCAAGTCCAATACGCCTCCCACCCCCTTCAATTTTTTCGCGATCTTGTTGGCGACCTTGGCCATGGTTTTCGTGGGGGCGATCCCCACCGTCACGGGAATCCCCAGCCATTGGTAAAGGGTAGCTTTAATTTCCCGTCCGTATTCGGTTAAATCCCGGCCTTCGACCTGTCGGGCGTAGCTCCCGGCGTCGTTGTCGTTCTGCCGGACGGGTGAGCGAAGTCCGAAACCCTTCAGCCCCACGAAGGCCTCGTCGATGGAATATTCCTCCACATCCGGGCTGAATTGCCGGAGGGTCTTCATGACCCGCCGGGACATATCGCCGTAAAGGGTGTAGTTGGAACTGCAGAGGATCACGTTGTTTTTTTCCAATAGGTCCCTCATCTGGAACACGGGGCAAGCCATGCTAATCCCTAAGGCCTTGGCCTCGTTGGAGCGGGCCACCGCCATACCGTCGTTATTGGACAGGACAATGACGGGCTTTCCCCGGAGCTTCGGGTTAAAGACCCTCTCACAACTCACGTAAAAATTATTGCAGTCCACCAGCGCGATGGGCTTCATGACTTGGCGACCTTGTGGATCACGTTCGTCACCACGCCCCATATCTCGAAGTCCGCGCCCTCAGGAACTTCCATAGGTTTGAAATCGGGATTTTCAGGATAGAGATAAACTTTGCCCTTCACCATCTTCAACCGTTTGCAGTTGGTTTCCCCGTTCAGGTTCACGACCACGATGGAGCCGCTCACGGCCTTGAGGGACCGGTCCACGATGGCTAGGTCCCCCGAAAAAATGCCGGCCCCCTTCATGCTGTCCCCGGAGATGCGGCAGAAGAAGGTCGCGGCCTCGTGCTTGATCAGGTGTTCGTTGAGGTCCAGGCCCTTTTCGATGTAGTCATCGGCGGGGCTGAAGGTTCCCGCGGGAACCCGGGAAAGAAAGAGCGGGCGCTTGAGGCGGGTGGTGGTGACGGATTTGTAGCGGTTTTTGATATTGGTGGCCATGCGGAATCCTTTAAAATGGTATACACTTGTATTCCTATGGTAAAGGGTTAGGCGATTTTAGGCAAGAGGCTAGAGATATTAGAAAAATGATAATTGATGACAGGCATCTTCCCAACGTCACGGGCAGCGCGCTCATGGTCGATTCTTGCGGACCCATCGAGTTTGATAAGTAACCAGGTTTAAACAAAGGGGTCAGACTCGAAAAAGAAAATTCAGAAAACAAAATTCTATTTTCTTGTCTGACCCCTTTATTCCTTTCCCCTGGAACCTACCTTATTCCTTCCAACCGTTTAAGTTCTTCCTTAAGAATAATATTATGAAGATCCTCTAATTTTTGGGCCTTAATAATCACCGCAAGTTTCCTCGCGACTTCCGACGAAACCGTTTCATGATGGCCGTTAAAATGGACCATTGCCGTTTGTTTATCCGTAAATAGAATTTCTTCAATTTTATCTATATTGAGTATGACTTCTTGATTCGCGTCATTAGTGATCGAAACAAACATTTCTTTTTTCCTTTTTTCGGGAACAAAGGCTCCGCCATCAATTTTACTTGTGTTAATTAATGACCGGACTTCCCAGAACTTTTATTTAAATTTCAACGCTACGGATGATTGCGGGGAGAATAAAAGCAAGGATCGTGCCTTCATCCGCTCGGAATTTTATTTCAAAGCCGGAGCTTTATCCGATTTTCAAAGCTTTCAAACCAGAACCTATCAAAGCGGGAAAAAGCGTATCACCTTGAGGAGAAGAAAGAGGAAAAACTCTTAAAGGTTCTGTAAAAAGGGATCAGACTTTAAAATTCAAAATTGATGGATCAAAACTAAATTTTGAAATCTGACCTCTTTGTTCACTTAATCCGTGACCGAAATACCTGAGGCCCTAAGCTTCGGTATTTGGGCATTTTTAGCTGTTGAACTCAATGGATCGCCCGTGACAGTGAGCAAACCCTTGCTCTTCTTGAAACCGGTGTTCGAAACCAAGGCCCCCAAATCGCTGATCTGAGTGCCGCCCAGATCGGCCTCATAGAGACCCATCAAACCGGACAGTGCAGAGATATCTCTGACGGGACATCCAGTTAAAGAAATAAAGTAGAGATTCGTCACGCTGGACAAGGGCGAGATATCGCTGACAGGGTTTCCCATCAAGCAAACCGACTTGAGATTCGTTAGGCCGGTCAAGGGTGAGAGATCGCTGACTTGATTTCCATACAAAACAATGGCGCCCAAATTCTTTAAGCTAGACAATGCCGAAATATCGCTGATCTGGTTATAGAACAAATACAACAACCTGAGATTCGCCAGGGTAGATAAGGGGGAAATATCACTGATCTGATTATCGTTCAACAAAAGAGTGGTGAGATTCGTCAGGCCGGATAAGGGCGAGAGGTCGCTGATCTGGTTAAAATATAAACGAAGCTCCGTCAGTTTCGTCAGGGCAGCGATCGGCCTCAGGTCAGTGATGGAATTTCCGCCCAAGTCCAAGATGGTCAAGTTGACGCAATATTGAAGGCCCTCGATGCAGGTGATTCCCCCGCCGAAATTCATGAAGGTAATGGTAGCCAGGTCGCATATTGTGGGTTGGTAGCTTGAAGAGACACCCAAAATTCGCTGGATCCCAGCTAGGAGTTTGGGATCCGGGATGGTGACGACCGCGCAAGGGTTGGGTGTCAGCGTGCAGGTGGGAGTGGCGGTTAGCGTATTCGTGGGCGTTGAAGTGGGCGTAGAGGTGAAAGTCGAGGTGTTCAAAGGGATCGAGGTGGAGGTTGGTGTATTCGTGGTCGTCGAAGTGGGCGTAGAGGTGAAAGTCGAAGTATTTAAAAGGGTGGGAACGTTGGTAAGGACAGGAGTCGAAAAGAAGACGGGCGTTGAGGAAGCGATCGATCCGGAATCCGTGGGTCCCACGGGGGAAAGGGCGACTTGCTTGGAACAAGCCCAAGGTAAAAGAGTCAAAGCAGAAAAAACGACGATCTTTCTAATACCTTTTAGATGGTTCATTGATGCTGACTCCCTGTTTCATATTAGAAATAGAGAAAGCATCTTTGATGCCAAGATCGGGCCGGATTTTAAGGGCTTTTTGGGGGGATCGCTTTCTAGCACGGCTCCACGAAAAGCAGCCTCGTCATAAATCTAGCAAACCCCGCGATAAATTGAACAAAAAGGGTCGGGCCGATCCGGCCTGATATCTTTTTCAGTTTTAAACGAAGAAAAAAGGTTGCAGACTTGAAAAATGAAAATATCAACAAGAGGGCTGTTCAAAATTTCTATTTACAAGTCTGACCCTTTGTTCACTATTTGGTGATTTTAAAAATGTACCCATGGAAGGTGTCCGAAACATAGAGGTTGTTGGAGCCGTCCACCGTTATTCCGGTCAGGTTCGTGCTGGCGGGAAACCCACCGATGGAAACGGAGGCGCTGCCCGTGCTGGTGTATTCCTGGATATATTCGGGACTCATTTGTTCTGTCACAAAAAGATTTCCCGAACTGTCGAAGGCCATGCCCCAGGGCTGGAGGCCCGCCGGAATGAAAGTGACCGGACTGGAACCATCCGGGTGGTATTTGATGATCTCGGTTCCGTTGAAGTCCCTGGCGTAAACATTGCCGCCAGTATCCAAGGCCAAGGGGGTGCCCCGGCTTGGTTCGTAGGGCCCTGCCGCGGTCGGAAAGCTGTTGGCCGTCGGGGTGTAGGTTTTAGGATAACCTGACCCCGTAATGGAAAAGGTCAGGCAAAGCACCGGATTGGTGTCCTCCGAAACATAAAGGGTCGTTCCGGCCGAATTGATGGCGACGCCCTCAGGCTTCGTCAGGCCCCCGAGGGTGCTCACGTAAGTCCCGGACGCCGTCAATACCTCGATCTGGTTGTTGCTGTAATCGGTCACGTAAAGATAACCGCTGGGATCAACGACGACAATGATCGGGTAACTATAGGTGGAGAGTCCGGTGTAATAATCGGTCGAGGAGACGTTCGCGCCCGTACCGCTGTTGTATTGGTAGAGGGTCCCCGGGCTGCTGTTGCCGACGAACCAAAGATCGCCGCTGCCGCTGGAACTGTCAATGGTGATGCCATAGGGTTGGTTGATCCCGCTGTTGATCAGGGTCGCTGGCGCGGAAGAATAAAAGTGGGTTGGGGTCGGCGTGGCTTGGACAGGGGTGGATGCGGGAGGGGTGGAACAACCCGTGAAGAGGACTTGGAGGATGAACAATAGGCTGCCCAATAAAATCACGAGTTTAACTGGCTTCTTCACGATGGCCTCCTGGGTATTCTTGGCGGATGTTGAAACGCAATAGCGGATTGCAGGAATTTTATTCACTTTCTCTTCCCCCTACAAGCCTAAATTCCTCAACATTCTCCTCCTATCCACCGCCTTTTTGACATCCAGCCGAGAAAAAGGTGTCAGTCATCAAATACCAATATAGATAATTGATGACTGACACCTTTCTACGCAAGTCAATGCACCAAAGCAAAGGTGTCAGGACAACATTCAACATTTTTGATTCGAGTTTTAAGAATGTCGAATGTGGTCCTGACCCCTTTGTCCATTCCTATGCGCCAGATCATATTTTCTAGCCCGCTTCCAAAGTATCTTGAAGCAACCCCTCAAGGGAGGCCGAGGCATGGCAAAGACTCAACAAAATGTTAACCCGGTCCCAATGGATCGGTTTCTTTCCGATTGGCGCCTGCGGCAAGTGGACCGCATATTCGTCGCGGCCCCGCCGGGCGAAGCCTGGAAAGCGGCCCGAAATCTGGACTTCTACCAGCTGAGCTTTGTCCGTTTTTTATTTTGGTTGAGGACCCTGCCCGACCGCCTGAGGGGCAAGGGCGGGGGGCTTCCCCCGAGAATGACCATCGACGACATCTTCCGGGCAAAGGAGCCCGGCTTCCGACGGCTGGAGGAACAAAAGGGCCGGGAGGTGGTCCTGGGGGCCATCGGCAAGGTGTGGAAATTAAATATTCCCTTCCGGGAGGTCGCCGCCAAGGACTGGGCGGCCTTTTCCGAGCCGGGCTACTGCAAAGTGGCCTGGAGCCTTTCCGTGGACGGATTGCCCGGGGACGGCTCCGCCATCCGCGTGGACGTCCGGGTGACCGCCACCGACGAGGCGGCCTGGCGCCGCTTCCGATTTTATTGGCTCCTCATCGGGCCCTTCTCCCACGGCATCCGCAAGGTTGTCCTGGCCCATTTCCAAAAAAAACTGGGAGCCCTGTCCCCCGCCAGCGAGGAATCACTATCCCTCTTCGGAGACCGGCTCATCCCCCATCCCCAGGCCCAACTCACTCTGGGTCGGCTCATCGAGGCCCCAAGAGAAAAAGTTTGGCCCTGGCTGGCCCAGATGGGCTGCCGCAGGGCCGGCTGGTACAGTTATGACCGGTTGGATAACGGTGGGGCACCCAGCGCGGAGGGCATCCGGCCCGAGCTTCAAAAAATTAAGGTAGGGGATCTTCTTCCGGCGACGCCTTCGGACCAAGGGGGCTTCGCGGTTTTGGGGCTCGAGCCGGCGAAAGGGCTGGTCCTAGGTTCCCCCGATCTGCTGCCGCCGCCCCTCCGGAGAAAATCCTGGGGTGTTCCCTATCTCTCCATCTGGCAATTCGACTTGGAATCCTTGGGGAGGGATGCCTGTCGGCTCCATGTCCG
>CAZHFP010000145.1:0-6380 GCA_964531065.1 uncultured bacterium | reverse complement strand
GTAAAGGTCAGAGTATCCGTTGGAGTATTGGTCGGCGTATTCGTGAAAGTCAAAGTTTCTGTGGGTGTGTCTGTCGGAGTATTGGTGTAGGTCAAAGTGTCCGTTGACGTATCGGTTGGTGTATCAGTCGGAGTTTTGGTGAAGGTCAGCGTGTCGGTAGGCGTGTTAGTCAGAGTGTTAGTAAAGGTCAAAGTGTCTGTAGGTGTGTCTGTCGGAGTATTGGTGTAGGTCAAGGTGTCCGTTGGGGTATCGGTCGGAGTTTCGGTAAAAGTCAGCGTGTCAGTAGGCGTGTTAGTCGGAGTGTTAGTAAAGGTCAAAGTGGCAGTAGGTGTGTCGGTCGTGGTATTTGTGAAAGTTAATGTGTCTGTTGGCGTATCGGTTGGGGTATTGGTCGGAGTTTCGGTGAAAGTCAGCGTGTCGGTAGGCGTATTAGTCAAAGTGTTAGTAAAGGTCAGAGTATCCGTCGGAGTATTGGTCGGCGTGTTCGTGAAAGTCAAAGTGTCTGTGGGTGTGTCGGTCGGAGTATTGGTGTAGGTCAAGGTATCTGTAGGCGTATCAGTTGGGGTATTAGTCGGAGTTTCTGTGAAGGTCAGCGTATCCGTCGGAGTATTGGTCGGCGTTTTCGTGAAAGTCAAAGTATCTGTAGGTGTGTCGGTCGGAGTAACTGTTGGCGTGACCGGCTTGATGATGTTATTGGTATTGAAAGTTACAGCGCCAATACGCGCCAACGCCCGTCCCTCCAACGCGGCGCCAACATCCAATGTAATCGAAATATTTGCCATGATGGTTCCCTTGAAAATCGAATCAGTACCAAGGGTGCTGCTACTGCCGACCTGCCAAAATAGGTTGTCAGATTGCGCGCCATTGATCAAGATGACCTGGCTATTAACCGCCGTGATGAGAGTGGATCCTATTTTGAAGATAAAAACTGAACTTGGATCTTCCTGACCGTCCAATGTCACGGAACCAGTTATCCCAAGCGAACTTGGTTCAGTGTAGAGACCAGGATTAAGTGTTTGACCGCCAATATCATAGATGGCCGGAAAAGTAATGCCGCCGGACTGTCCCGCGGCGGCGTTATAGGCAATCGTCAGGTCTCCCTGTGCGATAGATGCGGGGCTGTCATTTATATTAGAAACCCCTCCACAGCTCAACACGATAGGCCCAGTCACAACCGTTCCAGGAAATAACCCAAGATTTCCGCAAAGGGTAGAGGGTCCGGAACTCGTAATGGTGGAACCCGCGAGGACTGGGTAGTCATCGGCTGAGCCGAGATTAATTTTCACAAGAGGTGGCGCGGCCTCCACGAAAATCGCAGGCATGAGAAAAAGGCAAAAAAGCGGAAAAATTGCTTTTAGGCGGAAAGTAAAAATTTTTCTAACTTTATCCTCATGCCATCCGCACACATCTAACCTTTCCCCCGAAAACGAATCCCAAATCAGGTTCGTTTTGGAACACTTATCGAGAGGGGAAAAAACCTTACCGTTTATAAATCAAAACGGGATCTGGCCGCCAAAATCGACTCAACGAGGGCATCCCGCGCGGCATCAACCCCAGCCGTCACGTCTTCCCAAGCCGCTTCACCGGCTTGATGCAGTTCTGAAACCTTCGCCTCGAGGTCTTGCCGCCTTGTCTTAAGATCGTCCATTTGGTTTCGATATTTCACCTTAAGATCGGATCTGGCGCTGTCAGCCCTGGCTTGAAATTCGCCGATTTCAACATTCCACCTGTCGATATTTTTCTTTAGTTTTTGAACATAATCGTTTCGTTTTTCACCCATGACATCTGCCCCCTTTCAATTTGTAAAACACGGCTTTTATTTTGGATTTTTCGTTCGATTTCCACGATTCGGCAAGGCGTTTTTCCGCGGGCCGGTTAAGCCGTGAATGTCACGCCTTCCAGCCGCTCCCCGGGGATGGAACTCATCGATCCGATGCGGACTAAGCTTTTTCCCGCCCCGCCCTCCCACGGGCCCCAGTTGCAATCTGGCGGGTTCCAAAGATTCATAAGATTTCCTGAACCCGGCCGGCATCAAATCCAAAGCTTTTGTTTTAAGCTCAAGATTTCTTTGCGGCTGGGGCGTCTTGAACTTTTCTTTCGATCGCCTCTTCATAAAAAACTCCGTTTCTTTCCAGCGGCTAAAATCCCTGTCAAATGTCACCGCAAGCATTGATGGCATAACATGGGAAAGTTAAAGCAAGGAACATGCCCCCCCAATTTCCTGGCGCGGCGAGGAACTCTTGCTGAATGAATACAACGATCGATTTCAGTGCAAATTTAAAAATTCGCGGCTCATGTCCAAGGCCTCGCAATCAAAACGATAATTCAAACGTTCATTTTGATTCCTTTCGCTGGCCTGAATCATAAAAAAGGCTCGTGGATAGGATCAAAATCTCGACAGCGGCGGCTTGTTTCTTACTTTCATTCAATGCGCTCTTCAGGCCGTTTTTTTAAAACCGCAGATGTTAAGGAAGCAAAATGACCTCAAAAAGTATTATTCAAACAGCCCCTCCTCCAACCGAAGTCGAGTCCACCCGGCACATTGAAGAAGCCGCTTATTACAGTTGGTTGAATCGCGGCCGTTAGGCGCAGCCAGGCGAGGAGTTGAACGATTGAATCGAGCCGGAAAAGCAAGTCCTGGAGATCCTTAAAAAAACTCGGACCAACTTATAACCGGAGCCCCTTGCTCTCCCTAAAGAATTTTCGGCGGAATTTCTCAACGGAAGGGCTCTTTGACAAGGGTTCCTTCTAAGAAAATTATTCCCACAAAAAAGGGATCGTCGCTGAAATAAATCCTCTACCCCCGATGGAGCTTAATGACATTCTCACTTTCACCCAGGTGGATCACCGGGGCCAACGGCCGCTCGCTAAGTCTTTTTCCGGTTTTCCAGTTCACCCAAAAAGCCGCGCTGGAAAGAATGCAGGCCAACAATGACAATAAATATAAAATCCCGAAACCTTTTTCGCTTTCCCCGAAACGCCTTTGAGTGGCCGCTTCCCGATCGTCCGATTTCCCTATGATTTCTTCCAATCGGTTCCCGTTTTGAACTTGGCCAACGCTAAGAGCCCTAAATTTTTCTTGTGAATCAATGGAGTTGAGCAGGGCTATGATTTGAATCCGGCTTTCAAGTTCTTGAAGTTTTCTCAATCCCGGTCCCGGTGAAATTAATTTCCTTCCCTTCTCCGTCACCCCTCCATCCTTGCTGGTTGGCATTACCATGGATTTTCCACCAATCCATATCTCCGTTTTGGGCGTCCAACTCTTTTCCAGGGTTAGAACGCTAAAAAGAGCGATGGCCTTTCGATGACCGGGGTCCAGTTCAAGGGATTTCGAGTCCATGCTGAACGCCTGGTCAAAATCCCCCAAAAGATAGGCCTGTAGGGCCATCCCATAGTAATCATCCGCGGTTCGTTGACTTGGATGATCAGCCGCCGCCAACGCCGAGGTAAAAAGCAACAACAAACCCAACCCCATTATTCTTAATTTCATTCCGTCCCCTTTTTTCAATTTTCGATTTTTCCAGCGGATTACTGTTGAATGATTGTTTTATTTTCCTCCAGTACCAGACCCTTTCGATCCTGCGCTTCCAGCCTCAACCGAAAGTCCTTAATTTCGAAATCGCGGGGGTCCAGATCCTCGGCCTTTTGAATAGCTAAAATAGCCTCGGCCCGGCGATTCCGCCCGAATTCCAAGAGGCTTTTGTCGTAGTATTTTTTAGCCGTTTCAACCATGGGGTGGGAAACAGAAATCAATTCATTGGAGAGATATTTCTCTTTACCCTGAACGATGGAACGGATGTAGATGTGATAACGAAGGCCGTTTTTTGACCCGCGAAGCAGACAGCTGTCGCCTTGTAGCGGTTCACGTCTTGCTCGTCGGAACTCCTTGTCGCCTTCCGCCCGGATCCACACCATGTAACCGTCTGCCCGGCTTTCATTAGGTATTTCCCACCGCAAGTAAATTTCTTCATCTCCTGGAAACGATTGAATGATGCGGGGCCGAGGTTCGGGTTTTGCCGAAACTCCCTTGTCCAATACCAACCCGATCGAAAAGCGGTAATTGTCGCCCAACTGGGGATGGCTTGAGAATGCGAAATCGAAAGACACATCCGTTGATCGTAAACCGGCGCCGAGGCTGAACTCTGCCGGCAGGGTTAGAAAACTAATGATCCCGGCCCTTAGACCAAGTCGTCCGTTGAAAAGCCATTGCTCCGCACCCCCCCGCACCCGCACGTTTCCGAGACCCTGGCTCCCTAAAATAACGTCGTTATTCAGCACCCATGGAATGTCGATGGAAAAGAGGGTAGAAGCGCTCATCTGGTAGGCAAGGCCGGCGGTCAAGAGAGGTGGTACGGGTCTATCGAGCCCGTTCGCGTCGAAATGTACGGACGTGGAGATGTCCGTTAAGGTTAGGGCAGCCTTGAGGCGGCTTTGGCTCGTGAAGGGCATCAGCCAAAGCATTCCCAAGTCCGCCGCCGCCCCCTGGGCCGTTCCATTATTTCCGCCTTCCTGCGCATAGAGGTATCGAAAACTCCCGCCCAACATCAACCGTTTCTCCGGAACAAAATCCACAGGAATGGCAACCGATAGAGTGAGTTGGTCTTCTTGTATTCCCGGCAAATCAGGAAAGAACGAATGATTGATGCTGAAAGCTGTATGGATGTCTTGGGGAAAAGGATAATAGAATGAAAAATAAATATTTTGGTTCAAACCACCCAAGGATGAACCATAGGTTCCCTGAATCTCAGGCGCATCCATTTGGACAAGCCCCGCGGGATTCCAATAAGACGCGCTGGCATCGTCGTCCACTGCCGTAAAAGCTCCGCTAAGGCCCATGGCCCTGGCTCCAACGCCGATAACGCCTCCCCGGTCAAAGAGCGCCAGCGCGGGAGAAACCATGGCGCCCCAAAGAATGGCCGCGGCCAAGGCCTGAATCCTAAGGAATTTTTTTTTATTCCATTCGGGTTGATACGCCAATAAAGTTCCAAACATTTTTTCTCCCTTTTAATGAATAACCATCAATTTCACTACTTTCCTCATTGACAACCCACTCACGGGATCCTCCCCGTCCAAAACCGCTAAATAGACGCCTGAAGCAGCTATCTGACCTCTCCGGTTGGTCAAATCCCAGGCAGTGGCTCCTCCCGAAATCGCGAGAGTTTGAACCAACTCTCCTGAAACCGCATAGATTTTGACGCCACTTCGTTCATCCGCCGGCGCCGCCCCAAACGAAGCAAAGAAATGGATGGTTTCACCCGAATGGGCCAGGTTCGGCATCGCGGTCAGTAAAATCGCTTGATTGTGGTAAGTCATCACGAATGCCGCGCGCTTGAGGATGACTCTAGTCCCTCCGCTATTGGTTATTTCCGCGACGAAGTAGTAGGTCCCATTAGGAACCCAATTTCCCATTTCATTCGTAGCATTCCATTTGGCGACTACTTGGCCGTCGAGGCTGATCTCGATGGTTCCACCCGGCCCTCCCGGATTCGGGATGAAGCTCGACAGCGCCATGGAGAGGTCGGTTCCAATTGGGAAAGAGATAGAAGTACATAAAGTTTTAACCAGTTCCCCGCGATCGTCATAGACGTTGATGACCTGTCCCCCGCAATTGACGACACTTACCGGCGTGGAAGTCATTTTCGGTGTTGGCGTCATCGTACGAGTTTCAGTGTTGGTAGGAGCCATAGTCGGAGTATTCGTCGGGCTTTCGGTTGGCGTTTCCGTGGAGATATTAGTTCGGGTATTCGTAGCCGTATCGGTCAGGGTGTTGGTGGGTGTGTCAGTCTGAGTTGAGGTCGAGGTATTAGTTGGAGTATCAGAAAGAGTGCTCGTTAGTGTAGTCGTCAGCGTGTTGGTCGGGGTATTAGTGAAGGTCAGAGTGTCAGTTGATGTGTTAGTTGGTGTGTTTGTGATTGTCAGCGTATCCGTCGGGGTTTCGGTGTAGGTCAACGTATGAGTCGGCATATCAGTGGACGTATTTGTTGGCGTATTTGTAAATGTCAATGTGTCTTTGGGTGTGTCGGCCGGGATTTCGGTGAAAGTTAGCGTGGCCGTTGAGGTTAAGGTCCGCGTGTTCGTGAAAGTTAAGGTACCTGTTGGCGTTTCGGTGGGGGTATTCGTCGGAGTGTTCGTGAAAGTCAAAGTGTCAGTCGGAGTATTGGTCACAGTATTCGTGAATGTCAAAGTATCCGTGGGTGTATCAGTGGGCGTGTCAGTCGGGGTACTGGAGAAAGTCAGTGTGTTAGTTGGAGTGTTTGTGTTAGTCAGGGTGTCTGTCGGTGTGTTGGTTGGCGTGTCAGTAAAAGTCAAAGTGTCTGTAGGCGTTTCTGTTGGAATTTCGGTGAAGGTCAAAGTATCCGTAGGGGTATTCGTGTAGGTCA
>CAZHFP010000144.1:0-6465 GCA_964531065.1 uncultured bacterium | reverse complement strand
TTAATTTCCCCAACCACCGTTCTTGTCCGGCGGGGCCGGAAGGGAAAAATCTTTCGGGACCACATTGACCCCGGCGAAAAATTCCTCGTCCTCGACCAACGGAAGGACAATGTCCCAGTCCTTTTCACTTTTAAGTTTCTGGATATCAGCCCATTGCGCTTTTTTGTAAAAGGCCCAATTGGCCCAAAGGCCGTCCTTGGGTTCCTTGCCGGTGCGAAGATTCCCTTTGAGGTCTTCCAACATGACCTTGACGGCCAGGGCTGTGTCCTTTTGGACGGTGGTTTCTAACAATTTCCCATTGTTGGAAGCCCACCCGCCATCACCGACGAGCGGCCGCGGTTCGCCGAGGCCTACCAAGTAACGGCAGCTCCATTTTTTCTTACCATATTTCGAGGCCGGATCGATCATGTCCAACCGCAATACCAGCCAAAAACGGGCCTTCTCCTTGTCGATAAAACTGAAAACGGCATAGGGGGTAATTTGCAAGGGCGCAATTTTCCAATCAGCGGCTTGTGTAAACCGGGAATCGACATCGGACGAATGTAATTGTCTTTTCAGGTTTTCTTGGGTGATGCCCTTCAAGTCCAAGGTAAAGATTTCATCCTGCCCCTGGATCATTTTTTTCAACTCACCGGCCATATCTCCCACCGCGATAGCCCTCCCAATGAGGCCAAACAGGGCCTGGGCGGTATCCGGATCCTTTTCGCCCTGGGTCTTGGCGAAACAAACATTGGTCTTGCCCAGGGAATAGGCTCCGGGCGCCCAATCTTCCTCCGGCGCGTGCTTGTCCGTAACCCCGATCGGGTAACTGTCCTCTGTGCCGGGAAAGGGGTGGGTCATCAGGGTGGAACAGCCCGCGTTTAAAAATCCCAGCGCCAACAAAAATACAGAGACTAAGTTCTTCATAAGATAGCTCCTCAAATATTTCTTATTTACCCGCCAAAACTTATGTTCCATTGGACTTTTTTGAAAACCCGTCTTTCGTCGTTCCTCCTACGCCAAGGCTACGAAGGACAAGTCGGAGGACAAGACGCTCTCCTTAAAAACACCGAATAAACAAAGAACAAAGAAGTTGGAACTAAAGACCGGGCAATTTTAACCTTTTCCCAATCCTTTCCCCGCAAAATCCAATCGTCAAAATGCCTTTTAATGCCCTCCAAATAAAAATATCCAGAGGAAAAAAATCCGTAAACTTAAAGACGACCAACTCAAAAATCAAAAATTCCTTTGTTCATTTGGTTTGGCCCTTGTCTTCAATGGAGGTAAGTTTCCATCCGAAGAGGCCCTGCCGGTTAAAGATGATGCCGGTCGTCTTCTGCCTTCCCACTTGATCCTGCTGCACTAGATCCACGACAAAACGGTTCAAGGATTCGTAATGCATGTGGGCGGCGGGCCGGGGGAGGGACGGCTCCCCTTTTTTCGCGGGAGGGGGATCGAGCATTTCCCGGATGATCTTGGCCACATTCGAAGGGGTGATGGCGGAGTCAATGAGGGGGGCGGTTACGACCGTGGCCATGGAGGCGCCGACGATCTCCAAAATGTCCCTAGATTTGCCTGGGCCGGCGTTTTTCTTGAGGCTGTCTTTCACGGCCGCCAGGTCCACCTTGTCGACAACGGCCTTTAGGTCGTTCCTTCGGGCAGCGCTTTCGAGGCTATGGACCGCCCAATAGGCCGAGGAATAATAGGTTGCCGCCGCCGAAAGCGCCACTAAGGCCGCCAACACCCACCCATGGATCCTTTTCAAGGCTGAACCTTTCTAAAAAACGGGGTCATGAGAAAAATATCAATTTGAGACTCGAACAATTTTAAACCCGTCCCGCCGCTTCCCGACACAAAAAGTCAGACTATTTAGCAGGCTGGGTCTATTTTGGATAGTTGTTCGCTTCTATCCCCCCTTCTCCAGTAGACTATCTTATGTCCTCCACTGAAAACCCGGCCCTCGTCCTTAGCCCTCCGCTCTCCGCAAACACGGACAACCCTCTTGTCCTCCTCACCGGCGCGACAGGGTATGTGGGCGGGCGCCTGCTCCTTTCCCTCCAAAAACTTCCCATTCGTCTCAGGTGCTTGGCAAGAAAACCCGCTTACTTAAAATCCAAAGTCGGACCCGATGTGGAAATCGTCGAAGGCGATGTGATGGACCCCGCTTCTTTAACAAGAGCCCTTCAAGGCGTCCAGACCGCCTACTATCTGGTCCATTCCATGGGAACCTCCCAGGCCTTCGAGGAAAAGGACCGGACGGCGGCCTTGAATTTTTCTAAAGCCGCGAAGGATGCGGGCGTCAGGAAGATCATCTACCTGGGGGGACTGGGCCAATCGGGTCTCTCGGCCCACCTTTCCAGCCGCCAGGAAGTGGGGCAGATCCTCCGCGAGTCGGGTGTTCCCACGGTGGAATTCCAGGCCTCCATCATCCTGGGTTCGGGCAGCCTGTCCTTCGAGCTGGTCCGCGCGCTGGTGGAGCGCCTGCCCGTGATGATCGCCCCCAAGTGGGTTTCCGTCCGCTGCCAGCCCATCGCCATTGAAGACGTGGTGCGCTACCTGGTGGAGGCTTTAAAAAAAGATTTTCCCAAGAGCGAAGTTTTCCAAATCGGAAGCCAAGAGAGGGTTTCCTATGGCGGTCTCATGGCCCAATACGCGCGCCTTCGGGGCTTGAAGCGCCTCGTGATTCCCGTGCCGGTTTTAACCCCGCACCTTTCCAGCCTTTGGCTGGGGCTGGTCACCCCGGTCTACGCCCGGGTGGGAAGGGCCTTGATTGAAGGCGTGCGGAATGAAACCATCGTGACCGATCCCAGGGCCCTGGAATTTTTTGCCGTCAAACCCATGGGGGTGGGTCCAGCCATAGAACGGGCCCTTCAGAATGAGGACGCTGAATTTTCAGCGACCCGATGGTGCGATGCGCTCTCCTCCAGCGCCGCCGCCCAGCCCTTCGGCGGGGCAATAGTGGGTTCGCGCTTCGTGGATTCCCGCGTGATGGAAAGCCCCTTACCGCCTGAAAAAATTTTCGAGAAAGTTGAATCCATCGGCGGCGCCACCGGCTGGTATTACGGCAACTTTCTTTGGAAGCTCCGCGGCTGGCTGGACCTGTGGGCGGGGGGCGTGGGCCTTCGACGGGGACGGCGGGATCCTCTGAAACTTTCGCCCGGGGACACGGTGGATTTTTGGCGGGTGGAAGCGGTGGAGCCCCCGCGCCTTTTGCGCCTGGCGGCGGAAATGAAATTGCCCGGCCGGGCCTGGCTCCAGTTCGAGGTGGAAGCTAAGGGCACGGGATCCTCAATCCGCCAGACGGCCCTCTTCGACGCCCAAGGACTTTGGGGAAGGCTCTATTGGTGGGCCCTTTACCCGGTGCACCAACTGATGTTTAAAGGGATGCTGAGGAACCTGGTGAAAGCGGCGGAAAAAGGATGATCTTTTTCCGCTAACTTTACTTCTTTTTACCCTTCCCCTTCCTTTAAGACGCCGAGGTGAAGCTGATCTTCGCGCCGGTCATCTTCCGGTAGAAGCCCAGGTCCGGGGTCGCCTCCCGGGCCTGGAACAGGATCAGATTTAGGCCCTCCCAGAAAGTGAACCAGCCCGCCGGCTCCAGAAGCACCACGATGAAGGTCATCCAAAGGCCCCGGCCCGCGGACAAAAGGCTGTAGGTGGCCGTGAACATGAACACGATCCCTAAGGCCACCATGAAGAGGCCGGTTTTGCGTTCTCCCCGGACCTTTTCCTCCAGCCGGCGGCGGTGGCGCTTGAAATGTTCCTTGAGCCTTTCCTTGATGATGTGCTCCTGGCCCGCGTTGCGCTTTTCCTTGGGAAGCAGGAGCACCAGGGCCAGGCCTTCCTCGTCCTTGTCCAGGCTCGCCCTTTTCAATTCGTGCAGGAAGTCGTCGGAGAGCATACGCTCCGAAAAGGGCCGGGGGTCAAAATCCGAGAAAAGGTCCTCATAGTCGTCGAGGGAGAGGCTGACGGGGGACGCTTTGGCGGAGCCCAAGAAGGCCCCTTCATTTGGATCCATAGGAACCTCAAAGATGATCGGATTTAATAATAAGTTAAATTATAACCACAAAGGCCGTGGAACCAAGACTCTCTAACGGCGTTCACCAGAAGCCCTCCGCTTTCCGTCCGCAGTGACTGCTCCGGGTAAAGGCGCTTGGGTTCTTCCTGAAAGCCCATCTTGCGTTGGAGCTTTTCATTGGGTTTCACCATCTCCCCGATGGCATCGAAGACCGCTTGAAATTGATGGCCATGCGCGTTGAATTTACGCTCCGGGTCTTCCAGCCGCCGGGCGAAGTCCTTGTTGGCGGATAATATTTCTCGAAGTCCCGGGAAGGCCCTCATAATTTCAATATTAACTCGAATGGCTTTTTTGTTTCTGTGACAAAGGGGTCAGACTTGAAAAATGAAAATCCCACCGAAATAGGCCGGGCAGGCGCGGTGGCCCAACACAATGGGGTTCCCACTACGCTCTTCCAGCTACGCGGGACAAGCAGGCCAGCATTTAACATTTTAGAATTTCAAGAAAAGGAGTCAGACCGCCCAAATCAGCGGTTGGTTCATTACACGTCGTACTACACTTTGGGTTCCGGTGACGGGATTTGGGTTGGAACCTCGTAGTTGGTCACGGTTAAATGCATAGGCTTAAGACAGCGGGGACATTGCACGATTCCAACACCATCACCGTGGATGGTCTTGGTCCCGTTACACTTAGGATCCCTGCATTGATAATGTTGATTCATTATTTTAATCATGAAATCGAACCCTCAAAGAAAAGCGTAAAGGCATCAACGTCAGCTGACAGCTCACCGTCGGCAGTTATATTGAACGGCTAAGAAAGACACGAAAAGGTCTACCGCGTCCGGTAAATTGCCGATCCCCGTTTGGGACTTCATATATTCCGTCCCTAGGATCGGCACACTCAAATCATGTGTCTCGGCTAGTGGCCTTGCCCCAGAGGGCCTTGGGCTCCGCCAATAGGGATTCGGCGGGGATATGAAGATTTTGGTAAAGGCGCCTCATCATGCCTACGGAAAGGGGACGCTTCCGGTTTAAGATTTCGGAAACCCCGCTTTTTCCGCCCAAAAACTTAGCCAGGTCGGTAGGTTTCAACCCCATTTGGTCCATCCGAAATTGGATGGCGTCAATCGGGTCTGATTCCAAAATGGGGTAGCGCTTATCCTCATAGGCTTCGATAAGAATGGCCCAGTGTTCCAATTCATCGGCTTTCGCCGATCCTTTCGGGGAATCCCAAAGTTCCTCGACCCGTTTCAACGCGGCGGCGTGCTCCTTGCCGTTCCTGATGACTTTTGGTTTCATGTTTTAAACCTCCTGCGCGTGGCGGCTCGGAACTTAACGGGGCTCATGACAAATGATTTTCCTTTTTTCATTTCCGCGAAACGGAGGCGGATCTCTTTATCCTCCCGCGCGGTGGGCTTGGCAAACCGCAGGGGAGCGTTTTGATAAATAACCTCCGCTAAGTCCGCCATCAGTTTTTGAACTTTCGGGTTTTCCCGGGAAGCAAGGGCGCTCATCACGGCAAAATCGATGAATTGGTTGGTATTGTCAAAATGCAGCTGTTCCACCGCTTTCATCAGTTTCTTTTTGCCGATACCGGGCCTGTAGCTAATGACACCTTCCATTTTTTCCTCCGTTCCGAATGATCCGCCTTGTTAGGATAACACTTTTGTATGCTCATTTGTATGCTACTTTTGGCTCGTTTTCCTCAACTCAAAGTGGGTGATGTTCAAAATTCTTACGGGTTGGGCTTCCTCGATCACTCCTCGTATATCGAAAACGCAATGTTTTTCCGAGACAAAGGTGTCCCAGTGATTTTCCCGCCTGATCCTTCCCCAACGTTCCGGCGGGATTTCAAATAATTCGTTGTAATAGCGCAGGGCCAACTGGGCGATCAGGGGCGGGCCCTTTCGTAAAGCCTGAAAGGATTCGTTGGCTTCAATACTGAATTCGACCCTGACCTTTTCCATGGTCTTTTGACTATCGAGACTTGGAAAAAGTTCCTTGAACCAAGGGGACGGCCTTAAAATAAACTATCCCTTTAGTTCTTCATGAAATACATCTCTTCTAAGGAAACGCCCCATGCCCCACCTGCACGAAAAAATTGACTTCACGGTTTCGATTTTCATCGTGAAAGACAAGAAGGTCCTCTTCATCTTCCACAAACAGCTCAACCGCTGGCTTCCCATCGGGGGCCACATTGAGTTGGAGGAGAACCCCGAGCAGGCGGCGATCCGGGAAGCGAAGGAAGAAAGCGGGCTGGACGTTGAACTCGTGGGAACCAGACCTCCCCTCGGAAAAGAAGCCGGATTTGTTCCTTTGCTCCAGCCGGCCTACATGGACATTCACCTGATTAAAGAACCCCATTGGCATATCGGGATGGTTTATTTCGCCAGGGTCTTGTCCGGGGAAGTGAAGCTGAACGTGGAAGAACATAAGGACATTCAATGGCTGGGGGAACGGGATTTTGAG
>CAZHFP010000143.1:0-6481 GCA_964531065.1 uncultured bacterium | reverse complement strand
GTGACGGTCAGTCCTTCGATTTTCCCTTTTTGCTCGCGAATCGTGTAGAGGTCCAAAAGGCCCTGAGTCGGGTGCTCATGGGAGCCGTCGCCGGCATTGATGACCGTGGCCTTGGTGATGTTGGCCAGCATCTGTGGCACCCCGGAGGATTTGTGGCGGACCACGATAGCGTCAATGGTCATGGATTCGAGCGTTTTCAAGGTATCGATTAAAGTCTCGCCCTTGACCAGCGAAGAAGAAGCCGTTTGGACATTCAGAATATCGGCGGAAAGGCGCTTGTCAGCCAATTCGAAAGAGATGCGGGTGCGGGTGGAAGGTTCGTGGAAGAAAAGCACGACGGTGCGGCCCCGTAGCGCCGGGACCTTTTTAACGGACCTAGTCGAGACTTCCTTGAAAGAAGAAGCGGTGTCGAGGATATGGATTATTTCCGCGGCCGAGAGTTCCTCGAGGGTCAAGAGGTCTTTAGACTTCCAAGACATGGCGACCTCCAATTAGGAATTCAGAATGAGGAATTAGGAATGAAAACCAAGAACCTAAACCGCATTGACTCGCGGTAAAAATTCCTAATTCCTCATTTCTCATTCCTAATTTTGTTTTCAAGCTTCCGCCTCCGCGATCGCCACTTCGTCCTTGCCGTCGTTTTCTTTCACATGCACAAGGATTTTTTCCTTGGAGGAAGAGGGGATATTCTTGCCCACATAATCGGCGTGGATGGGAAATTCCCGGTGGCCCCTGTCCACCAGCACCGCGTATTGAATGAAAGTCGGCCGGCCAAAGTCGATGATTTGGTCAATGGCCGCCCGGGCAGACCGCCCGGTATAGAGGACGTCATCCACCAGGATTATTTTTTTCTTGTTCACGTCAAAGGGAAGTTCCGTGGGAGTCGGCGCCTTTTCCGGCTTGTGGATGCCGGCGTCGTCTCGGTAAAAAGTGATATCCATTGCCCCAAAGGGGATCGCGGTGCCTTCAATGGTCTTGATTTTGGCGGCCAAGCGTTCCGCCAGCACTTCCCCCCGGCTCTTGATACCGATGAGGACTAGGTCCTGGATTCCCTTATTTCTCTCAAGGATTTCATGGGCGATGCGGGTGAGGGCCCGGTCGATATCCCGGGAATCCATGATGACCGCTTTCACTTTAGGAGGCATGAGGGCCTCCTAGATCAGGTTCCAGGCTCAAGGTTCCAGGGACAAGGTAAAAAAGAGGCAAAAAAAATCCCGAATCACCCAGGAAGGATGTTCGGGACAAGTTGTTTTCAGTTCTCAGAGCGCAAGCGGGCTTCATCTTCATTCCTTGGGAGTCTCTCGGACTCCGTTTAAAGGTCGGCGACTGGAGTGAATTATAGCGATTAGGAAAACATTGTCAAGACCCAGACGTCAGGTCCAAGGCACAAAGCGCCAGGTTCAAGGTTAAGCTGGAACCCGGAACCTGGTCCCTGGAACCTATTGAAGTGGTTTTAATTTCGAGTCCAAGGCTGCGAGTATCTCCCTCAGGTTGCGTTTATTCTGACCCCAATCCCTTTTTCCCCCGCGCGAGACGGAGGTCATTTCAACGCCCGTCGTTTCATCCAATCCTTGGACAACATAGATATTGATGTCCTGGGCGGAGGGCGGAAACAACACCGAACGGGTGATCCGGAATAGGCCTTGGTTTTCCCGGTACTCCTCGAGCCGCAACTCCCTCAAGGAAGAAAGGGTTTCACGTACCAGGGCGGCCACTTCGGGCTTGGATTTGCCGTATTTTCGCGGTCGGAAAAAAGGATCCGTGTCCCCCGGCTTAGTCACGTAATGGTTAGTTCCCAGCCAATCCTTTAAACCCAATGAAACACCTCTTTAATCTATTTGACTGACCCCTCACCCTACCCTCTCCCTCAAGGGGCGAGGGAAATAATAAAAACCTAAGAACAACAATCCCCCTCTCCCTCGAGGGGAGAGGGCGGGGTGAGGGTGATTTAAATGTCGGTCATGGCAGTTCCAACCCCATCGACCTCATCTTATCCTTCACCCGCTCCGCCTCCTCATAAAGCGGCGCCGGTTCACTCAACCGTTTGGCCTCTTCCCGCAAATACTCGTAAATCAAAAGCAGAAGGCCCATTAAGTTTCCCTTCCGCTCCTCATCCATTCGGTTGCCCGCGACCACCTCATCCAACAGCGAGTAAAACTTCGAAAAGAGTTTGGCGTCCACCCGGTGGGAAATTTTAATCATTCCCAGCATCTCCACCATCACCTTGTCGATTTGCTCCTCAATTTGCAAGGCCCGAAGGGCTTCCGGCTCAAAAGCCGACAGGGGCGCCCGGAAGAACATTTTCTGAGCCGCGTCCTGGATATCCCGAAAAAGCCCGTGCTGACGCAGGGCTCTGCGGAGTTCTTCCGGCGACAACTCGGCGGCTTGGCCGAAAAAGAGACGGTTATCCTTGATCAGGCTTTCCTGAAGCCGGGCCAATCCCATGGCCACGCTGGCTCCCAGCGCCATTCTCAGAGGCTCGCCGGCCTTGGTGTTTCCTTCCCCGGACAAAATATTGGTCCTAAGGCCCGGAGCTTCGGCGGAACCGGGTTTTTGGGGAACATCGTATAAAAGCAGTTTTATTTTTCCTTCCATGTCCCGGAAACCGACCAGCAAAAGCGGGGATTGGGTGCCGCAGATAAATTCTTTTTCCGCGGGAATCGATTGTCCTCCCTCGACAAAATCCACCGAGAGATCGGGAATGTGGGTGAGCCCCAGCGTTTCCATCAAGGCCTGGCCCGCCTGGTAGCAGAGATCGCCCACGGTAAATTCTTGGGAACAGCGGACGGAAAGATCGAGGCTCATTGGGCCGGCTTTAAATCGGAAGGGGCTGTCCCCTCCAGGATGGTCCGGCTCTTGAGGGCATTGGCGCCGAGCCGTGACAGAGCCTCGTTCATTTTATCCGATTGCCCGGCCAAGCCCAGCGTGGACTGAACCCCCGCCTCGAAAGTCCGGCATACTTTCTCAACATCCCCGGATAGGCGCAGGGAGATGAGGAGCGCCGTCAATCCCTTGAAATCCATGATCATCAGGCGGTGCGTCTTCAGGCCCTGCATCCATTCGGGATTTCCCAAGCAGGCCTGGTAGTCCTGGTCATTTTTGAAATAAACAAACCCGCCGGCGACCAAGCTGGGACCCAGCCGGTTGAGGGACAGGCTGACTTGAGACAAAAGGGTTTTCATCTGGGACTCGGACAAAGGGCTGTCCTGGCTTTCGATTTCCACACAAGGCATTTCCCCCAGGGAAGTCTTCAGGCAAACCAGCGACGGGTCGATCACGCCAAAATCAGCATCGTTCAAATAAAGACGGACAATGTCCACCAGACTCTTGGGAAGCGCCGAAGGGCTGATGGGATTGAGCAGTGATTCCCGGATCTGCTTGAGGTTCTTCACGCCCTGGGGCAGGCGGCTGGCCTCCAGCCTCAGCTCCAACAGCTCATTTTGAGCGGTGCTCAAGGGCTGTTCGGACTTTTGGATGAGTTCTTCTACCCTTTTTTGGGAATCAGCGATCCATTGCTCGGCCAGCCGCAGCACGGGCTGGAATTGCCGCGAGGAAGCCTTGGCCTTATTTTCCCGGCTGATCCGCCCGAAAAAATAGATGCCTGACGTCCAGACAACGAGAACGACCAAAATCAATAGGGCTAAAAACGTTGGATCCAAGAAAAACCTCCGTTGGGATAATGCCATTATAACGTTACCTAAGCTTAAAAACCTTTTACCCTGGCCGGATAAACCAAAGTAATATGACCTTCCTCATGGGAAATAACCACGCAACCGCTAAGATGGTGGCTGATATAGCAAGTTTTCACAAATTCCAATGGAGATTGTCATGAAAATAATCGGCTGGGTTAAAAAACACTGGTTCCTCGCGACCTTGACGCTTTTGGCTTTGGCGGGAGGAAGTTTTGCCGTCCATGTGGCGCGGTCCCTGTCCAATGAAGCCCATCCGAAGATGGGGAGGGTTGTGGAGTCGGTCTACGGCATCGGCACCGTTACGGCCAGGCATACTTACCAGCTTAAACTGGGCGTCATGGACACCCTGAAAAAACTATACGTTGATGAAGGAACCTCGGTCAAGAAGGGCAACCCTTTGGTTTCTTTCACCGACAACAACATCACCCGGGCTCCCTTCGACGGGGTCGTAACTTCCCTCCCTTACAAAGAAGGCGAGACCATTTTTCCCCAGTTGGCCGTCCTCACCCTGACCGATTTGAAAAATCCCTATGTGGTCGTCTCCCTGGAACAAACCGGGGCCATCCCAGTCCGAAATGGGCAGCAGGCCTTGCTGAGTTTCGAGAGCCTTCGCGGCGAGAAATTATCCGGAACCGTTTCAGCCATTTATCCCAAGGATGGCGAGTTCTTGGTGAACATTGAGGTTCCCGGATTACCGCCAGGAATCTTGGTGGGGATGACTTGCGATGTGGCCATCCAAATCGCCGCCAAGAATAATGTCCTCCAAATTCCAATGGTCGCGGTGGACAAGGGTTTTGTAACGCTTCTCAAGGGCGGCATCCCCAAGAAGGTTGCCGTCAAGATTGGCGCCATGGACGGCACCTGGGCCGAGGTGACGGACAATAGCGTCCAGCCTTCCGACACCATCCTTCTTCCCGGTAAGAAATAATGTTATTCCTGGCGATCAAACAACTCCTGGCCCGACCCCGGCAGACCCTGCTGGCTTTGATGGGTATTATCTTCGGGACTGCGGCCTTCCTGATCCTCTCCGGCATCATGCTGGGTTTCCGGGAACTATTGATCCAGCGCCTGATCAACACGGCGGCCCATATCAGCATTAAGGCGGAAGAATCCACCATTGAGGAACATTCCCTGGATTCCTTCTTTTTTCCGGGAAGCCTGGTGAAATGGGTGGTTCCTCCCGTCAGCCACGACGAGCCGCCTCACCTGGAATATCCCCAGGGCTGGTTCGACCGCCTGGACGCCGACGACAAAGTGGAGTCCTACGCCCCGCAAATGGTGGCGCAGGCCTTGATTTCCCGAGGCAAACTTTCCCGGACCATCAGCCTGATCGGCGTCGAGGCGGCCCGCCAGGTGCAGGCCACCGACGTCCAATCCGACATGACCTTGGGAAACTTCCTGGACTTGGACAAGGGTGGATTCCAGATCATTATCGGGGAATCCTTGGCGCAGAAACTGGGGCTCCACTTGAACGACACCCTTAACATCGTCACAACCAAAGGCAACGTGATCCCCTCGAAAGTGGCCGGTTTTTTCAACACGGGCATGGTCCAAATCGACGAGGTCGTGGCCTACGCCCCCATCCATTATGTTCAACAGGTCAACCAAACCCCCGGGCAAGTTTCCCAGATCATTGTCAAGTTGAAGGATATCACCCAAGCCAAGACCGTTGCCGACCAGTGGGCCGCCATGAGCCGCGAGAATATTCAAAGCTGGGACGAGGCCAACGCGAATTTCTTAACGGTTTTCAAGATGCAGGACACCATCCGCTACACCCTGAGTTTCGTGGTCCTCTTAATCGCCGCCTTCGGCATCTACAACATCCTCAACATGATTGTCCTGCAAAAAAGGGGGGAAATCGCCATATTACGATCCATGGGTTTCGAGGCTTCGGACATTATTCAATTGTTCCTGTCACAAGGTTTGATCCTGGGTTTCATCGGTGGGCTGTTGGGCCTGGGAGTGGGGACCTTGGCCTGTCTTTATATCCAAAGCATCCAATTCGGGACCAACATGGGCATGAGTTCGGTCAACCACATGTTGATCGCCTGGCACGCTTATTTTTACGTCGGCGGATTCCTGATGGCCTTCTTGTCCGGGATTGTCGCCGGTTTTCTTCCGGCCCGGGCGGCCAGCCAGATGGCTCCTATTGACATCCTGCGCTCCGAGGGAGGTTGACTATGGGCCTCAACGCCAAAAACATCGTCAAATCCTTCGGGAATCCTCCCACTATCATCTTGAAAAGCCTCACCTTCGGGATTGAAGAAGGTGAGTTCGTGGCCATCACAGGGCGTTCCGGCTCGGGCAAAAGCACCCTGCTCTATTCCCTCAGCACGCTGGACCCCTTATCCAGCGGGACCCTGCTCTTGGATAGCCAGAATGTCGGAACCCTTTCCAGCAAGGACCTTCACAAGTTCCGGAACGAGAAAATGGGGTTTGTCTTCCAATTCCATTATTTGCTCCCGGAATTAACCTGTGAGGAAAACGTCCTTTTTCCCGCCCGTAAGACCAATCGTCATGAGGAACTAAGGCCTTTCGCGGTCCAATTGATGAAGGATTTCGAGATCGGACATATCCGAAGCAAGCTTTCGGGCCAGATATCCGGCGGGGAACGCCAAAGGGTCGCCATCGCCAGGGCCTTGATCATGAAACCCAAATATCTATTCGCCGACGAACCAACCGGGAACTTGGACTCGGTGAGCGGCGAAAAAGTCATTTCGTTGTTCGAGAAGGTAAACAAGGAATTAAAAACAACTATATTGATGGTCACCCACGAACAGGATTACGCC
>CAZHFP010000142.1:0-6510 GCA_964531065.1 uncultured bacterium | reverse complement strand
CGATCGTTTTTTTGCCCCATTTTTCCGGAGTCCGCTCGGCGATGAAGGGGATCAAGTCCGGCGTGATGCCGTAAAACTGCAGGAGAGTATTGCCCTTGGTGCTGGCACCGTAGCCGATGACGGTCTTGCCTTTTTTCTTGATATCCCTCAGGAGTTTCATGGTTTTATTCTTATTGGCGGTGATGCGCTTGAAAAAATCCAGATAGGGTTTGGGCTTCAATAAATTTAGCTTTTCCTCGTGGGCCAGCAGGGACTTGACGCGAAAATCGCCGATTTGCTGGGCGTGGTAGGGAAGTTTGAAGCGGTTGTTTTTCTTATGGGCGATGTAAACCCGAAGGCTCCCTGAGTTGACGTCGTTGAGTTCCACGTCGACGACCTTGAGCCCGTTGGATTCCAGCAGGTTGTTGAGGACCGTGAAGGAATAATACTCAATATGCTCGGCCAGAATGTTGTCGAAGGCGTTTTGCTCCAGCATCAGGGGCATGTAGCTCATCTGGAGGATCCATATTCCTTCCGGGTCCAAAACGCTTTTCGCTTCCCGGACGAACCAATTGGGGTCCTCGAGGTCGTAAAACATGGCGATGGAGGTAATCACCTTGGCTTTGGCTTTCGCGTGGTTAAAGAAATTTTTGGAGTTGAAAAAATCCTCAACAATGACATTGGCGTGTTTTTGCGAATGCTGTTTCAGGTTTTTGGCGGGGTCGATGCCGATGCGGAAAAGATCCTTTTCCCAGAAGCTTAAAAGGGTTCCGTCGTTGCAGGCGATGTCGAGCACGGTGTCGCCGGCCTTCAGGTTCACGAAACGTTTGGCGGCCTCGGTGATGCCCTTGAGTTCGGCTACCATCGATTCGTTGATCCCCGACCGGTACCAGTAGCGGCGGTACATTTTTTCCGGGGGGAAACTTTCATAAAGCTGGACCAGTCCCGATTTTTTTCCGATGCCGACCTTGAGCGAAGAAGTCTCGCCGTCCTTAGGGTCGTCCACGAAATCTGAGACAAATTGGGTCCCCAAATCCATGACTTCAATCAGTTTAGACCCGTCGATTCTACAGGTTTTTCTCGCCACGGTCGGCTCCTCGGTGTTTTTTAGATACTTCGGCGGCTTTTTCTACCAAACTCAACTGAGGGATGATAATATTACGCCACCTTTCCTTAGACAGACATGATGAGGGAGGGTGGCATTTCTCCGAATTCATTTTTGAGAGTCTACTCAAAAGTCATTCGTGGGCGCCACCTTTTCCTTTGATAGACATCATCGAGGAAGGCGGCACATCCCCGAAATCCGTATGATGAGCCTACTTTAAAAAGTCATTCGGGGGCGGCTTGCCAATCGGCGGTCTGAAACAAATCGCATCCTTCTCCGGAGTGGTTTTTCCATGAAAGTTTCCAAGCCGAAAGGCTCTCCCAACCGAAAAACGCTGGTTATTGTACCAACATATAATGAAATAGAAAACCTCGAGAATATCCAAACCCGTATTAGCGGCGCGAGCAAGATTTGCGATATCCTGATAATCGACGATGGATCGCCGGATGGGACCGGCAAGCTGGCGGATAAGCTGGCCAAGAAGGACAGAAGGGTCAAGGTGCTCCACCGGTCCGGCAAACTGGGCCTGGGAACGGCGGTCATCGCCGGGTTCCGCTACGCGTTGGAAAATAATTACGGCTTGGTCATTACCATTGACGCGGATTTGTCCCATGACCCCTCCAACATTCCGCGCATGCTCAGCCTGATGAATGAATACGATCTGGTCATTGGCTCCCGTTACGTGCGGGACGGCGGTATGGTCAATTGGAGCATCCGGCGCCTTTTGATCAGCCTCTTTGCCAATTACATGCTAAAAAAAATCCTCAAAATTGATCAGGCGGACTGCTCGGGCGGGTTTAAGTGCTACACGGCTGAGTTGCTGCGGAAAATCCAAGTGGACCGGATTATTTCCAAGGGCTACGTTTTTTACGTAGAAATTCTTTATCGAGCGCTCCGGGTAGGGGCGCGGGTTAAGGAGATCCCCATTATTTTCGTCAATCGCGACAAGGGTCAGAGCAAATTGGGTTTGAACGAAGTGGTCGGCTACGCGGTTAATATTTTCAAACTGCGCCTCTACACGATGATGGGAAAAATTTAAGGGAGATGGGATGAGAACGCGCCAGGAGTTCTTTGGAGATTACCTGAAGTACGCGTCCGTGGCCCATTCGCTTTGGCGCTGCTACGAGTGCGAACGTTTCGCCAAGGAAAAAAAACTTAAGGGCCCGGTGCTGGATCTGGGCTGCGGCGACGGGTTCTTTGTTAAAACGGTTTTTGGACATTTGGATACGGGAATCGACCTTGACGCGGGAGAAGTGAAACGGGCGGTCAAAAGCGGCGCCTACGATCAGGCGCTGGTGGTGAGCGCCACCGACATGCCCTTCAAGAATGGAAGCTATAACACCGTCATTTCTAATTGCGTGATGGAGCACATTCCCGACATCGACGGCGTCCTATCAGAAGTACACCGGGTGCTCAAGCCGGGCGGACGGCTGATCACGACCGTTCCCAGCGAATTGTGGGATACGGATTCCTTTTACCAAAAAATCTTCAACGCGGTGGGGTTCAACCAGGGGTCTCAATGGTACAACCGGGCCTTGAATAAAGTTTTCAAACATTATCACGTGAACGGCAAGGAAGTTTGGGAAAAGAGGTTTAAAAAAGCGGGATTGAAACTGGTGAGCGCCGAATATATCGTGCCCATGAAAACCTTCTATACATTTGAACGCTGGTTCATAGCGGCCATCCCCTCCAAAATATGGAAAGTTCTTTTCAAACGATGGGTGTTGCTGCCCCGTTTCTGGGCTCCGGCCTATTTTAACTGGCTCTTGAAGGACTTACTGGCGGTCTCCGACAACTCCAAGGGAGCCGGTTATTATTTGGTCGCTAAAAAAATAAAATAAACCCCAGGGTGATTTTTATGATGCTCCGTGGGCCTCTCGGAAATTCCGGGGAGGAAAATCAAATTTTATTCGCTGAATCGCCCATTGTGTTAAGATTAATCTTCCGGAAGCCCTAGCCGCCGTAGGCGGCGTTAAAGATAAGTGAAGGATCTTAAACGAGCGCCGGCCCGGTTTCAAAATCAATGAGGGGAATAAGTCCATGGCTGTTAAATCGGTGAATAAGAATTCAAAGGGCGCGAAAAGCCCGAAACTTTCCCGACGGCCGAAAAAAGCCCCCGAATCCCGGACCGCGGTCATGAGTATCATCGCTTTCGTCGTTGTGGTCCTTTTAGGTTTTGAGGCGGTCAGCCTTTTCAAAACGCCGGAGGCGGAAATTTTTTTGACGGCCCAGATGATCGGGCGGTTTTCCGGATCGGACCAACCCTGCGGCAAGTTCGGGGCTTGGGACGTAACCGCGGTTGGAAATGATAAAATTGCGGTGGCGGATCCCGGCGGACGCGTTCTTTTTTTTGACCGCTCTGGAAAATATCTTCAATCGTGGGGTAAAAAAGGCCAGGGGCCCGGCGATTTGAACGAGCCCTCGGCCATTATTTGTGATCCCCAGAAAAATGTTTACTTCGTGGACGCGTGGAAAAGCTGCATTATTGGTTTGGATGAAAAGGTCAAAAAAAATTTCTGGCTGCCTTTATCCGGTTTTTACGGCGCCCGGGGTTTGGCTTGGGACGGGCAGAGTTTTTATGTTGCCGACACGGGAACCCACCGGGTGGTGAAACTTTCCCCGAAGGGTGAGACTGTTGGAGTTTGGGGCAATGGCGAAGGGGATGGAAAAAACCAGTTGAGGGACCCCCGTTCGTTGGTGGTTGATTCCAAAGGGTTCATTTATACGGCGGATTATGAGAATGCCCGGGTTCAAATATTGGATCCAACTCCGGGTAAGTTCGTGAAAACAATCAAAATCGGTCAAAAAGCTTCCGCGATCATGATTGACTCAAAGAACCGTCTGTTTGTGGCTTCCATGGATGGTAATTTCGTGAAAGTGTTCACGACCGAGGGCAAGTTTTTAGGCAGGTTAAAAGATGAAAAAGGCGCGGAGGAATCCTTTCGCGGAATCAGCGGGATGGGGTTCACGCCGGATGGAATTTTGCTATTGGCGGCGGATAATATGATTTCCGAGTTCCGGGTTCCTTGACCCGGGGTTCAACGTTTCCGGTAAAAGAGGTGGACACATTGGGAAAAAATAAGACTGGGGATATGCGGGGCTTGAGACCCGTGAAACGGAATTCCGGGGATTGTCCGGCGCAAATTTTTTTTGACGTATTTTCCTTTGGGGATGCCTTCGCCCTGAAATTAAAAGTAAAAGATTGAGCCCTCTTTTTTTCAAGGCGGATTGCCGCCACTTCACCGGTGAAAAACCCTGCGCGCCCCACAAGGCGGAGGGTGTTGTTTGCAAGGATTGTCCCCGGTATGACCGGATCCGCGAAAAAATCCTCATCATCAAATTGGACGCCGCCGGGGACGTGCTTCGTTCCACCTCCATCCTTCCGGCCTTTAAAAAAAATAGTCCAGGTTTGTCCATCTGGTGGGTGACGGAAAACGCCTCGAAGCCGCTTCTGGAAAAAAATCCCAACATTGACGTGCTTCTCGGCGTGGACCCGGCTTTACCGGGGCTTCTGGGGGCGGCTTCCTTCGGGCGCGCCTTTAATTTTGACATGGGCCGCAAGGCCGCGGCGATTCTGCAAATGGCCAACTCGGCGGTGAAAAAGGGATTCGGTCTTTCCAAAGAAGGCGTGGTCGTGCCGCTGGAGGCTTCGGCGGAGGCGTGGTTTGAAATGGGAATTTTCGACACCGTGAAAAGGGCCAATCAAAGAACTTACCAGGACCATCTTTTTCAACTCGGCGGGCTCACCTACCGCCAGGAAGAACCCCAGCTGGTTTTGACGGAAAAAGAAAAGGCGTGGGCCTCGGCGTTCGCCAAGAAAAACAAGCTATACAAGTTCAAAAAAATCGTGGGATTGAACATCGGCTCCGGGGGCCGTTGGCCCATGAAGCGCTGGCGGTTGGAGGGGTTCCTCTGGCTGGCTCAACAACTCAAGAAAAAATATCCCCGAAACGGCGTGCTGCTTTACGGCGGACCCGAGGAGAGGGAATTGATGCCGGCTCTTGCAGGGAAATTAAAAGGCGCCTGCCTTGCCACGGGGACGGAGAACACCCTCCGGCAATTCGCCTCACTCGTGGGATTGTCCGATGTGATGGTCACCGGCGACACCCTGGCCCTGCATGTGGCGGTGGCCTTGGGCAAGCGGTTGGTGGCTTATTTCGGACCCACCTCGGATGTCGAGATCGATCTTTACGGCCGGGGAGAAAAAGTGGTTCCCTCTTCTCCCTGCCAATGCTATTACCAAAACCAATGCACCCAAAAAATTTCCTGCATGGATAACCTCGCGGAAAAAGACATGCTGGGGGCGGTGGAAAGGCAATTAAAACTCAGTTGAAAACCGTCATTATGGTGCCAACCTTTAACGAGCGGGCCAATGTGGGAAAGCTGGTCAAGGCCCTCCACCAGAGCGCGCCCCAAGCCCAAATTTTGATCGTCGATGATTCATCCCCCGATGGGACGTTTGAGGAAGTGAATAAACTTAAAAAAAAGGACCCAAGGCTTCACCTATTGCTCCGGGACCGCTCGGTCAAGGGCCGCGGGTGGGCGGGCCGGGACGGTTTCGTGAAGGCCCTCGCCATGGGCGCCGGGCTCGTGGTGGAGATGGACGCGGATTTGTCCCATCAGCCGAAATTCATTCCCGCTTTGCTCGCGCCAATCCTGTCCAACCGCGCGGATGTGGTGATCGGAAGCCGGTATATACCCGGGGGAAAAGATATGGACCGCCCCTTTCACCGCCAACTCACCAGCAATCTCGCTAAGCATTATTTAAAATCCGTTTTGGGGCTGAAAGTGGCTGATCCCACATCGGGCTTCAGGGCTTTTTCCAAAACCGCGCTTGAAAAAATTAAAGTCGGGACCTTGAAGGCGAAAGATCCCTTTACGGTATCTGAAATTTTATACCGATGTTTTCAAGCTGGATTGCGGGTAAAAGAAGTCCCCATTGAATTTGTGGACCGGACCCAAGGAACCTCGAAGTTGGAACTTAAAACCCTTTTAAAATATCTGGGGAAGGCGCTTCGATTAAGGTTAGGCCTGAATTTCGAATAGGAACCGCGTCCATCCAACCGCCTAGGGGGTTTGATGGGACCGGAGGGAAGTACCGTAGGGCCCGCCCGGAACCCCCGATCGATTTAAGATTTGGGCGAATTCATGATTGAACCGCAGGGTGCCCTTTTCGTTCAAATGAGCATAGTCGGAAAAAAGTTTCCAGGGGTAAACCGTCAGCCATTTTGAAAGAATGTGAAATTGCGGATCCGCTTTCGCCTGGCCTTCCAGATATTCCCTGTAACCCTTCACCACGCCGGACTCGAGATGAGGAACGGAAGATTCGTTAACGGGCATGGCGTAGAAATAAACAGGGATATTTTCACTTTTTAAAATTTTAAGGGTTTGTTTAAAATAATAATCAACTACCGGACTCACGATAA
>CAZHFP010000141.1:0-6632 GCA_964531065.1 uncultured bacterium | reverse complement strand
CGCGGCGCTGGAGGATTTAAAATAACCTCCGGCGGGCCGGGCTAGAATCCATTCGGGATGATTTTGAGGAGGTTGGCATGCGTTACCGTTGGCTGGGTGATACCGGTTTAAAAGTCAGCGAAATTGGTTTCGGAGCCTGGGCCATCGGCGGGGCTTGGTGGGGGCCGCAGGATGATCACGACTCGCGCCAGGCCCTCCACCAGGCCCTGGATATGGGCTGTAATTTCATTGATACGGCCTGGGTTTACGGCGACGGCCACAGTGAAAAACTTATCGGCGGCGTGATTAAAGAAAGAAACGAACACCCCATTATCGCCACCAAGGTCCCTCCCAAAAACTGGAATTGGGATAACCGCCCGGGTACGCCATTGGCCAGCGTCTTTCCCGGGGATTGGATTACCGCGAAGGCGGAAGAATCGCTTCGAAACCTGGGAGTGGATTGTCTGGATGTTTTGCAGCTCCACACTTGGCTGGAAGAATGGAACTCTCAAGCGGAGCCAATGCTGGCGGCTGTGGCGAAGTTAAAGCGGGACGGCAAAATCCGGGCCTTTGGCATTTCGCTTCGGGACAAGGGGCCGGAGGAAGCCAACGATTTAATCCGCTGGCGCCAGGTCGACACCCTGCAAATTTTTTTCAATTTGTTTTATCAGGAACCTCTGTGGAAGGTCTTTCCCCTAGCCCGCCAATACAGGGTCGGGGTCATCGCCCGGGTGCCTCTGGCCTTCGGCGCCTTGAGCGGCCGGTTTAATTCCCAAACCCGTTTTATCGGGGACGACCACCGGCGGAATCTTTACGCGGGCGAGGGACTTCAACTGACTTTGAAAAAAGTAGCCAAGCTCAAATTTTTATCCACGAAGGCCCTCTCCTTAAGCGAGGCCGCGATCAAATGGACCTTGGCCGCCTCCGAGGTTTCCACCTCCATTCCCGGCATCCGGAATTTACATCAAGCGGTCTTAAATTGTTCCGCTGGGGATGGGGAGCGTCTTTCCCCGGGCTCGGTCCGGAAAGCTGAAAAACTTTACCGGGTGAATTTCGGCCTACCCATCCGAAAGATTGCCCCGGGCGCTGAAACACCAGCGGTTTTCATGTCGGGGGTGAAAGAGGTTCCAGCCGTCCAGCCGAAGCGGGCTGTTAAGGTTAAAAAAACGAAGGCCCCAGGGAGAAAACCTTTGAAAAAAACAATCAAGGCCAAAAAGAAAAAGAAGAAAAAATGATCCAACCCTGGAAAAAGCACGGGCAGAAAATTGATTATGATTGCGGTTTTTTTCAAGTTGAGGTTCATCAAAGCTCATCGCCTCAAACCGGAAAGCAACATCCCTTTTACGTGTTGAACACCCGGGATTGGATTAATATCGTCGCGGTTACTCCCGAAAAAAAAGTATTAATGGTTTCACAGTACCGCCATGGATCCGGCGAGGTGGGGTTGGAAACTCCCGGAGGCGCGGTCGACTTAAAGGACGCTTCGCCCTTGGAAGCCGCCAAAAGGGAATTGCTGGAAGAAACCGGATTTGGGGGGGCTGAATGGCATTCCCTGGGCCAGGTTCAGCCCAATCCCGCTATCCTTAATAATACCTGCCACTATTACTTAGCCTTGGGCGTCAAAAAAGTAGCGGATTTAAAGTTAGATGAAGCCGAAGAATTGGAAGTCAATTTATTGGATTTAAGCGAGGTTCCTTCGATGATTCAAATGGGCCGTATCCGCCACGCCCTGGTGGTGGCCGCCTTTTATTTTTTCGATCTTTACCAGAGTCAAAATCCCGGCAAAGTTTAACCAAAATCCTTTTTAGGCTTCGAACCTGCCTAATCTGTTAAACATTTTAAGGCTGCCTAAAAAAACCATTCAAAGCCCTCTTGCGGTTTGAAATGCAAGGTAGTAGCGTAGAAAGTAATACAGGCGTCTGTATTTAGCTTTTGATATGAAAGAGGTGTCCCATGTCCCGTATTTGCGTTTTCATCGACGGCAGCAATCTTTATTTCGCCCTAAAGCGAAACAACAAGATGACCCGGGTTGATTATTATCAATTCTCCCTCGCCTTATGCGGCGACCGCCGGAAATTGGTCCGGACCTTCTACTACAACGCGGTGTTTGACGCGGCCCACTTTTCGGACAAGGCCAAGAGCCAGCAGTCCTTTTTTGATTCCTTGGATCGGACCCCTTACCTGGAACTGCGGCTGGGCCGGATCATCCAAAATCGGGAAGGCCACCGGATGGAAAAGGGCGTGGATGTACGCATGGCCGCGGATATGGTGTATTACGCGGCCAGGGATTTTTATGACACGGCCATTGTAGTGACCGAAGACCAGGATTTCTCGCCCGCCATGGGGCTTGTCAAGGAATTGGGCAAGCACGTGGAGTTGGCTGTGTTTCCCGACGCGCAAAGCCGGGAAATGATCCGGGCCGCCGACAAGATCCTGAGCCTGGATGAGATTGTTAATTCCCACGCCGCCCACGTTTTCCCGCCGTCCCAAACCACGGAAGACAAGAGCCACGCCGATGAGGAAATGGCTTTCGGGGTATAAGCGGCAAATAGGAATTCGTAGTTAGGAATGAGGAATGAAAGAAAAAAATTACTAATTCCGCATTCCTCATTTCTAATTCGGTTCATGAAATAATTCCATCTGCGGTTTGGTGAAGTCCGAACGCCAGCGGTTTTTCATGCCCCATTTTTCCCGGAAAAATTTCATCTTTTGTTTTATCCGCGCTAGATAGTCGTCGGGCGGGTTGGCCCGGTTGCCGTAGAGTTTGAGCGTTTGCTGAAAAAGGAAAGGGTCGAGATTTTTTAAAACCTCGAAATAATAGCCCTTCACCACCTGCCCCCGAAGACGCAGGATGTTGTAAACGAAATAATCCACGCCGATTTCCGCTCCCGCTTTCACCATGCCTTCCATGGCCTCGTCGCTGTCGGTTAAAAAGGGAATAATGGGCATGAGATGGATGCCGCAGGGAATTCCGGCGGCTTTCAACCGGCGGAGGGCTTCCAGACGCCGTTCTAGGGTCACCGCGTGGGGTTCCAATATTTTTTGGAGTTTTGGATCCAAGGTCGTTAAGGTCATGGCCACCCCCCCGTTGGAGCGGTCCACTAGTTCCTTGAGAACGTCCAAATCCCTTAGAACCAAATCGGACTTCGTGGAAAAAACCGCGGGCCAGGAATGTTTCGCCAAAAGCTTAAAAGCTCCCCGGGCAAGTCCGTATTTTTTTTCAGCGGGCTGGTAAGGATCCGTCACCGCTCCCAAACTTACCCAGTCCTTTTTGCGGCGAGGTTGGGTGAGTTCCTTTTCCAAAACTTCCAGTAAATTGACCTTCACCTGTATTTTCCGCTGAAAATCAAAAGAATTTTGGAAGCCCAAAAACCAATGGGTATAGCGGGCAAAACAAAAGGGGCATCCATGGCGGCAGCCGCGGTAAAGGTTCAGGCTGTAGTAAAAAGGCTTGGGGCTGTAGGGAAGCCGGGTATGGTGCAGGGCGGACTTAACCTTAATCTCAATATATTCCACTTCCCGGGGGTCATCGTCGATTTCCGCGTAGGCGGGCGAGTAGGAAGTGGAAAAATATGGATCGGTCATAGGCGCCGCCTGTAAACGACTTAAAAACTTTTTAACCGCAGAGGCGCAAAGTTAATCAATGATTTTGGATTGAAAAAATTCTTGGATTTTTATCATAAAACTAAGCCGTTCTCTGCGTCTTTGCGGTGAAAAATATTTTCATTTAAATTTTGAAATGATTTTAGGTTAAAAGCAGGTCCCGGTAATAAAAGAAAAGCGCGGGAGGATCACTTTCCGCTAAATGTATTTCCCGGTGCAGGCTTTCCGCTTTTTTCAGGAACAACCGGGTGGATTCAGCCAGCCGGTCGGGGGGAACGAGTTTGATCCATTGAAGCTCGTCGTTCCAAAAGGCGCGGGTACTTTCGCCGGCGGGACAGGATTTTTCTTTCACCCAAGTTAAAAAATCAGACAGCGAGGACCCGTTTTTCAGGGTGACCCGTGCGAAGAGCCCCTCGGGTTGAATGAGAAAATCCAAGAGATGGTAATTTCCCATAATCTGGCCTTGAAGGAGCGTTTGAAGGAGTCGATGGGCGCCTTGCAGTTCCCCCAGCCAATCTCGGTAGGGAGCCGTCTTGAGGGAAACCTCGTAAACCATTTCCTTAAAAGGGTTGGAAGAATACGCGGAATTTTTTTCACGGACAAAAGGAACCTGAACCAAAGTGGAATAAGACATGAGTATTCCTTGAAAGATAATTTTGATTTTTAGATTTAGCCGCGAACTGAACGCTGATAGCTGGCGGTGGTTATTATCTTGGGCTGAAGACTCCGACGACCTTGCCGATAATTCGAAAATCTTGGTCTTCGTTCACCACGATATCTTTGTACTTGGGATTCGCCGGTTCTAGGACTACCTTGGAGGCGGTTCGGCGGAAGGTTTTAACGGTGGCTTCCCCTTCGATGAGGGCCACGACAATTTCTCCGGGGGAGGCGTGGGTTGTCTGTTGGACGATGACCTTGTCGCCGGATAAAATATGGGCGTTAATCATGGAATCGCCGCGCACCGTCAGGGCGAAAAGGTTCCGTCCGCCCCGGGCCATTGCTTGATCCACCACCATGGTTCCTTCGCGGTTTTCTTCAGCCAGCAAAGGCAAGCCCGCCGCTACCTTGCCTAATATAGGTATAGAAAGTCCTCCGGAAGAATCGCCGGAAACTTTTAACCCTCTCGCCGTGCGGTCTTCCCGCTCTAAATATCCTTTTTCTTCCAGGGCCAAAAGATGCTTACGGGCGCTTTGGGGAGAGTTCCATTTGAAATGCCGCATTACTTCCCGAACCGTTGGGGGGCGGTGGTCCTCGGTCAGCCGGTTCTGGACATACTGGAGTACGGACCGTTGGATGTCGGTTAAGTTTTCGTCGGATGGCGCCATAAATCCCCCTCTGAATTTTTCTTGTTGAAAAAGAATACGGTTGTATACTAGTATACGAGTGTATTCTTCGTCAAGCGAAAAAGGAGGACGAAAATGGTGGAAATGGAGCTTCAAAAAACCTTGGAATTACCGGGTGGCCGTGAAAAAGCGCCGCCCACTTCACCCCTTCCCAAGCCCCCGGGGCCGCCAACGGAAGTCCGAGAAGCGTCTCTCACGCTGGATTTAAAAGAGGAACTTCCCGATTATTTAGGCCACCGGCGCCGATTGAAGGAAAGATACGCGACCCTGGGGGCCCGGGCCCTTCAAGATTATGAGCTTTTGGAACTGCTCCTTTCATTCTCTATCCCGCACCGGGACACCAAGCCCTACGCGAAAAAACTCTTGTCCGTCTTTAAAAATATCCGAAGAATCCTGGACGCGGATATCACCACGCTTCAAACCTTCGGGGGGCTGCCACCCCAAAGCGCCATCCATTTAAAGGCTGTCGGTGATTTATACCGGATGGTTCCGCGGGAAGATTTTAAAAGGGGAAGGGTGATCGCCAGCCCGGACGATGTGGCGTCTTTTTTACGCGAACAAATCGGAAGTCGTCCCCGGGAAGTTTTTACCGCCTTATTTTTAGACCACCGCAACCACCTGCTGGCCTTTGAACAGCTTCAAGAAGGGACGGTGGACCACACGGCCGTTTATCCCCGGGAAATTTTAAAACGGGCGCTGGAACTCCACGCCACGGGGCTCATCTTGGCCCACAATCACCCGGCGGGAAGCTTGGAGCCTTCCGAGGGTGACAAACAATTGACCCGGCAGATCCTCACCGCTTCACGGGCCATGGGCATCACCGTGCACGACCACCTTATCTTGACCACCGAGGGGCATTTTTCCTTCCGCCAGGCAGGGCTATTAACTTGAGGTTGTAAATTGCAACCTTGAACGCTCTCTAAGATTGAAATTTGAAACCTTAGAAGCCTCAGATAAGGTTCATTACGGAAAATAAGGAAAAAGGAGGGGCTCATGTTTCAAGAAGAATTAAGGTTCGATGAAATCATTCCGATGATCCAGGTATTCCGGGTGGAAAATAACCGGTGGCCCTTGGATGCGGTGGAGCTTTTGATTTTCTCGGAAGGTTATGGAAGAAATTTGGACTATTCGACGCTCCACACCTTAACTTTCAGTGAAGCGCAAACCTGGGTTTTGACCGTTGATTATTCGGTGCCATTGCCGGGCGGAGAGCTGGCGACGATGGGTCAATTCGAAATAAGCAGGGTTGCCATCGCCGACGCGGAAGAAACTTTCCGGTGGCATGTGGTCTTCCGTCATTTAACGGTAGAACGGATCAAGCGCATGTCCTATTGCTTGAGGTCGAGCAACATCAAGTAGCGGCGGGAGCCGGCCCTTCTTCTTTCTTCTCGTCAAAATGCATTCCCACGATATTGCCGCCGGCGTCCACGTAAATCACCTCGCCCGTCACCCCCGAGGACCAGGAGCTGGCCAAGTAGGCCGCCGTGGTTCCCACCTCGTCTTGGGACACGTTCCGCTTCAAGGGAGTCATTTCACCCGCGGCCTTCAACATGGTCTTAATCCCCCCCACGGCGGAGGCGGCCAGGGTCTTGATGGGTCCGGCGGAGATTGCGTTGACCCGGATGCCCTTGGGCCCCAAATCATAAGCCAGGTAACGCACCGTGCTTTCGAGGGCGGCTTTCGCCACGCCCATAATGTTGTAATTGG
>CAZHFP010000140.1:0-6757 GCA_964531065.1 uncultured bacterium | reverse complement strand
CTGAAGCTGAATTTCTCCGTTTGTTACGATGAATCCCAGGCCGCGGCAAAAGCCTACCGTGCCGCCTGTACCCCTGAATTCTACCTGTTTGACAAGGACCGTAAACTCGTTTACCGGGGCCAATTGGACGATAGCCGGCCCAAAAATGACCTCCCGGTCACGGGTAAAGACCTGCGGGCGGCCCTGGAAGCCCTTCTTTCTCAAAAGCCCATTTCTTCCGACCAAAAACCCGGTATTGGATGCAACATCAAGTGGAAGCCGGGGAATGAACCGGACTATTTTTCCAAATAATACTGCATTTCCTTATTCACGTTAAACCCCGCCTTGTATTATGATGGATACGTTTTCCCGTTTTTTTAGTTAATGATTTCAACCGTAAGCCCAAGAGGTCCGGATTGAACGTCCCGAGCCAGTTAAAAACTTTCCTGGATGATGTACTTCTCAAAGCCATTAGTGATATTGGCGAGGGAGTTATTGTCCTGGAAGTTTCCCGCATCATCTACGCCAACGAGGCGTTCTGTCATATCACCGGCTATACGGAAGAAGAACTGGCAGCGTTGCCTTCTTTCTTCAAGCTGGTCTGTCCCGAAGACCGGGAATTCATCCAAGAAAACATCATCTCGCATTTTGAAAACCGTAAGTCCTCGGGGCTCTATGAAACGGCCATTTTCAACAAAAAAGGAAAACAAACCCACCTGGAATTGACGGTGAATTCCTTCAAGGAAGACGCACCCGCGCGGATCGTCGCCATCGTCAGGGATTTAACGGCCCAAAAATCCCTCAAAGAAACCCTCGAAAACCAGGATTTTCAATACAAACTTTTATTCCAAAGCAACCCCAATCCCATGATGATTTACGATTTGGAAAGTTTGGCGATCTTGGCGGTGAATGACGCCGCGCTCCAGAAATACGGTTATTCAGATGATGAATTCAAATCGCTTTCCTTGAGGGATATCCGCGACCCTGAGGACATTCCCACGTTAATGAAAAAAGTGAAGGAAATGAAGGAAGAGAGAAGTGTGATCAAGGAGTCCATCCACCACCGGAAAAAAGACGGTTCCCTCATGGACGTGGAAGTCATGTCCCATCCTATCGACTTCGAGGGCCGGAAAGCCCGGGTAGTGATGGTCTCGGACATGACGGTGCACAAAAAGGCCGAAAGAGATTTAGTGGAGAGCGAGGGGAAGTTCAGGGAGCTTTTCAACAACGCCATCGATCCTATCTTTATTTTTTCAATCACCAGCGCCGGTACGCCGGAAAAATTCATCGAAGTCAATGATATCGCCTGTTCCAAGCTGGGCTACACGCGCGAGGAACTACTGGGCATGACCCCTTTTGATATTTCGATGCCGGAGGATTTCGCCGAAGTCGGCAAGATTTTCAAAAAACTTATTCAGCAGGAAAATTCAACTTATGAAAGGGCCTTTCTCACCAAAGGCGGCCTGAAGATTCCCGTGGAGGTGAACGCCCACGTTTTCCAATGGCATGATCAAAAAGTGGTTCAGTCCATCGCCCGGGACATTACGGACCGTAAAAGAGCCGAGGAAACCATCCGGCGCCAGGCCTATTACGACGTTTTGACCAATCTTCCGAACCGCATGCTTTTCAAAGACCGGTTGGAACAGGCCATGAAACACGCGCACCGCAATAAGCAGATGCTGGGCGTCATCGTCTTGGACCTGGACCGGTTTAAAAATATCAATGAGACTCTGGGGCATTTATTGGGTGATAAACTTTTGGTCGCCGTTTCCGAACGGCTTCTGGGCATCTTGAACGAAAGTGAGACGATCGCCCGTTTTGGCGGGGATGAGTTTACGCTTCTGCTGCCCCAGGTGGGGACGGTGGAGGAAGCCACCCAGCACGCCCAGAAAATTATCGAATTGCTCGCTACTCCATTTAAACTCAACAACCATGAATTGCACGTCACGACCAGCATTGGAGTGGCCTTCTATCCGGAAGACGGCGAGAATTCCGAAATTCTTCTGAAAAACGCCGAGACAGCCATGTACCGGGCCAAGGAGCAGGGAAGAAATAATTACCAGCTTTACGCTTCGGTGATGAATGTCAGCGCCTTCAAACAATTACTGATGGAAAACAGCCTGAGGCGGGCTTTGGAAAAGGAAGAATTCGTTGTTTATTACCAGCCCCAGATCGACATTAAAACCCACAAGATTATCGGGGCGGAAGCCTTGGTCCGCTGGCAGCATCCGGATTTGGGCCTGGTTTTTCCTACCGAATTTATCGGTTTAGCGGAAGAAACGGGGCTCATTGTCCCGATCGGGGATTGGGTCATTCGAAAAGTTTGCACTCAAAGTAAAAAGTGGCATGACTCGGGATACGACAAGACCTGCATCTCCGTGAACCTTTCCGCCCGCCAATTCCAACAGCGGGACCTAGTGGCCAACATCGCCCGGATTCTCCAGGAAACGGGGTTAGACCCCCAATATCTAGGGCTTGAGATTACCGAGTCCATCGCCATGAAAAACGCCGATTTCACCACCGAAGCCCTGTTGGAATTGAAAAAAATGAAGATCCATCTTTCCCTCGATGACTTTGGGACTGGCTATTCCTCTTTGAGTTATTTGAAACGGTTTCCCTTGGAGACCCTTAAGATCGACCGTTCTTTCGTGCGGGACATCACGACCGATCCCAACGACGCGGCCATCGTCACGGCGGTCGTGGCCCTGGCCCACAGCTTGAAATTAAGCGTGGTGGCGGAAGGGGTTGAAACCGAGGGACAGCTCAGCTTCCTCAAATCCCACGATTGCGACCATGTCCAAGGCTACATTTTCAGCCACCCCCTCACCGAAGAAAATTTCCTCAAGACCCTCCGCGAATATAATAAATAAAAGTCCTTACCATCAGTTTCGCAAAAGTCCTTTTTAAAATTTAATTTTCGGGATTCATTTGGGATAATCCTGTATTAAAAACTCGGAGGTCGGAATGGAAATCACCAAGAAAATCGCCAATGAACTTTTGGGAGAACTATTAAAGGCCGAGCCGAAACTGAACAAGTGGCGGAAACACGGAATCGGCATCGTCATGTCCAAGGAAACCTTCAAGGCCTTAAAAGAGTCCGGCCATCCGAACGCGGATTTTATTTTGCAAGGTGTTTTGGTGGAGAGACGTGGAAAGCTTAGGTTTTAAAAATGCCGGTCCCATCAAAGTCTTGCTGCGGAAACAGAAAGTGACAGCGGTAAAAACCCTGAAGCGCTTTTTCGGGCGCGGGGGAAGGCTTCTCGGGGTCTGTCTTCTGTTGGCGGCGGGCACGGCCGCTGGGGAGTCGTCCTATGACGAAGTTTACATCCAAGGCCACCGCTGTATGGTCATTGAACCGGAAGGCCTTCCTTCCAACGCGCCTTTGCTGTTGATGCTCCACGGTTTCGGTTCCAACGGTTTTGAACAGCTGGCCCTCTACGATCAGCTTTCCTTACCCCCCTGCCTCGTCGTCCTGCCGGACGCTCCTTGGGGTGTCCATGGGCCTTTTTCAGGCGCCCGAACTTGGTACGGCCGATTCACCCACAGTTTCAAGGACATGGAAAAGAGCCGGCTTTATCTTTTTGAAATTATGGATCATTTTTCAAATGAGGGGGCCGATCCCCCAACCCCGGGAACAGCGCCCCATCCCAGGCCGGTGATCATCATGGGTTTTTCCCAAGGCGCCGTCATGTCCCTGGACGCGGGGTTGAATTACAAGGGAAACATTGAGGCGATCATATCCATGAGCGGCTTGATCGAGTATCCTGAAAAGACTTTGGCCCATCCCTTGGCCCCGCGGTCAACCCCTATCCTCTTGATTCAGGGTCAATGGGACCCGATCGTGGAATCGGATGATGGAGAAACGATTCGAAGCTTAAAAAAAGCCGGTTATCAACCGGTTTTGAAAGAATTCAAAATGGGCCACAAAATAAACTGCGATACCGTCGGCGCGGTCTCTAATTTTATTTATCAAAAGATATTTGAACAAAAACAACAAAGCGGACTATCTCCCGAAGGGAATTGATTGAAAAAGAGAAAGGCTAAAACCACGGCGCTGTCCCCACGAAATAAAAGAACTCTTCAGAATGGGATTCGGCCCAAAATTGAAGTTGATAGGAAAGCCATTTGTTCCATCGACCACGAATGCATAGGGTGTTCGGAAGTCTCAAAGAGCTGCTGCGCAAGATACGACGTTTGTGTCAGTGAGGCTGAACTTAATAGGATCATCCCTGTTCTTCCCGAAGCGGCCTTGTTGTGTCCCCACCTCAAAACCGCTGATGGGTACGCCAATGTCTTTGAAGAGGCGGAGAAGGGCCAATATTCCATCGATACCCATGAAAACAGCCTTTGTGTGTTCGCCCATGTGGAGAAGGGTTTGATCCGCTGTTCACTGCATACCATTGAGGTCAATCATGGTTTACCTCTGGGCAGTGTGAAACCCGCGGTCTGCATCCTTTGGCCTCTGACCTATTCGGAAGACGGTAAATCCCTGACCCTTCATGACGATGCCTTGGGATGCGGCTGTAGTTCGGTGAGGAAAAAACCATCCGGCCAAATTTCACCCGCTTTATTGGCAACCATTCAACATTTCAGCGGTGAAACCCCGTCGGGGCCCGCATCGGCGCCGGCCTGAAAGGTTTCTCAACCGGGTTTATCCGGGTATAATTCCTGAATATCAGAGGCGGGCTGCCAGGGACATCATTCCGCGTATTTTATTGAGTTTTTATATCCGGTTTTAAGGATGCTAGGACTATGGTTATCCCGATTCGGTCTTACTTTTTTTCGTGTATCGTTCTGCTTTTCTTCCTTAGCTTTTCCAAACCCTCCCTCGCTCAAAGCGCGGGCGTCAGCTGGGTTGAGACTACCGCCAGCGCCGCCTTCAGTGGACGTTATGATCATTCCTCGGTCGTATTCAATAATTTAATGTGGGTTGTTGGCGGATATGGCGCGAGCGGCGGCTTGAGTGATGTTTGGTATTCCAGCGATGGAATCACTTGGACTCGGGCAACCGCCAGCGCGGCGTTTGGGCCCCGTTGGGATTTTACCATGGTGGTTTATAACAATCTGATGTGGGTGATCGGGGGTTACGGCGGGGGACCGCGCAATGATGTGTGGTATTCCAGCGACGGCATCACCTGGACTGAGGCGACGGCCAACGCAGCCTTTAGCCCCCGCTGGGATCACCGCGCGATGGTCTACAACAACCGCATGTGGGTGATCGCCGGTTTTAGCGGTTCCTCCTATTTGAACGATGTCTGGTCCTCAACGGATGGAGTAACTTGGACCGAGGCTACCGCCAACGCGGCTTTCGCGACCCGTGAATTGCCGCAGGTTCTTTCCTACAACAACCTGATGTGGGTGATTGGCGGAGGATCCTACGGCGGAAGCCCTTTGTATAACGATGTGTGGTATTCCAGCGACGGCATCACTTGGACCCGGGCCACTGCCGCCGCCGGATTCAGCCCCCGGGTCAGCCATTCGGCGGTGGTGTACAACAATTTAATGTGGGTCATCGGCGGCACCAACGTCGGGACTAACTATAACGACGTTTGGTCTTCCGGCGATGGAGTGAATTGGACGGAGGTTACCGCCGCGGCCAACTTCAGCGTTCGGGACCAGCACACCTCGTTGGTTTATAACAATAAAATTTGGACGATCGCGGGCGAAACTTATGGCGGAGGCAACATCAAGAACGATGTGTGGTACACGCCTTTTGGCGGAACCGCTACGCCAACCTTTACCTTGACGGCCCAGCCGACGAAGACCCCGGCTTGGACCGATACTCCGACGGATACTGAACCACCGACCCAAACGCCGACATTCACGAACACCTTTACGCCGACCTGGACCGGGACACCCACCGATACCTTCACCGTGACTTGGACTCCGACAATAACCTTCACCCCTACCGTCACGCCCACTTTCACCGAGACTGATTCACCCACGATCACACCGACCTCCACGCCTACCTACAGCCCGACCCAAACTCCGACCGCGAGCTTCACGTACACCAGCACCCTGACACCCACAGCCACCCCCACTGCTACGAACACCTACAGCCCCACCATGACTTTTTCTCCAACCTCGACCTTAACCTTCACCGATACCCCAACTTGGACCTCTACTTTTACGGCATCCTATACTCCGACGAGTACTTATACGCCGACCCACACACCCACACCCACGGACACTTTTACGGCAACCCAGACGTATACACCCACACCCACCCGTTCCCCGACCCCGACCTCAACACACACGCCGACGAAAACTTCAACTTATACGCGGACTTGGACCCCCACTTTTACAGTGACCCATACTCCCACGAACACTCCTACGCGGACCCACACGCCGACACCCACCAACACTTTTACCCCGACCTGGACCCGAACCCCCACCTCCACCTTCACCATCACCCGGACACCGACGAAAACACTCACTCCCACCATCACGTTGACGCCGACCATTACCCCCACTTTTCCGACGGATTGCGACGCGTTCCACATTTCGAAAAACTTTTTCACCCCCAGTCAGGGCCCCGTTTCCTTTTATGTTGTTTATTGCGGCGGCGAGGGTGGGACTTTATCGTTGAATATTTATAATTCGGCAGGGGAGCATATCCGCACCTTGGAAGACCGCCAGCTGAACGGGCATTTCTACGGTTCCTATCTTTGGGACGGCACTAATAAATACGGCGTTCCCTGCGCTAGCGGGGTCTATGTCCTTCGATTGCTGAACCCCTTTAATCTAAAAACGAAGCGGGTTCTTTTAATAAAATGAA
>CAZHFP010000139.1:0-6806 GCA_964531065.1 uncultured bacterium | reverse complement strand
ATCGGATTTGCATGTACCTTTGTTATGAAAGGATCCGCAGCCGAAAACGCCTGGTGGTAACCTTGGACGAGGAATTGGAGGCGGCATCGGGCCCCCTGTCCGTCCGCCGGCAGGAAAGGGAGCAAGAGGAGTTGGAAAAGTTGAAATGGGTCACGCTGGTGGAGGCTCAAAAACAATTGTTGGGAGACCCCTGCAAGAGTCTTTTGGAACTGAGGGATGGCCAAGAAAAAAGTTACGCCCAAATTTCGGGCGTCCTCAAAGTTCCCATTGGTACGGTGATGTCGCGGTTGGCGAGGTGCAAGGAAGCGTTGAGGGAATTGGTTTCCAGGGCTTTAAAAGAGGCGGGCTATGGCTGATTTGATCGTAAAATTTTTCCAAGAAGAAATGACCCAGGCCGAGGAACAGGCGCTGAGCGACCGTCTATTATCCTCGACGGAGGAGGCTTTGCGATTTGGGGAGCAGGCGGAAAAGGCCTACCTGGGATTCGGCTTGCCCGAACCCCACTGGCCGGGGGGAGGACCGCCCTCCGCTCCTTGGACCCATGGACCCATTGCCCTCAAGCCCTTGATTTGGGCCGGAGCCCTTTTAACAGCGGGGCTCACCGGCTTAATCCTTTGGCGGCATCACCCGGTAAATCAGCCGGTTCCCATGGCCTCTATCGCGCCAGCCCCAGTTCTTTCCGTTCCCGTTCAGGCAGTGACTCATCCTCTGGTTAAAAAGAAACCGGCGCCTGCCATTTCCCTAATTGCGGCCAGGCCTGTATTTCCAATCCCATTGACGCCGGTTTCAACACCCATTGAACTCACGGCGAATCCCTCCAGTACTTTTTCAAACCTATCCGTCATGGTCCGGCGCTCTTCTCCTGGAAAGGTGAGGGTCACGGTCTTGAAACCTGATGCTACCACCGCGGTTCTTTTGTATGAAGGACCGCTCAAATCAGGGAAATGGATTTTTGACTGGGATGGTAAGTTGGCCGACGGCCAAATGGCTCCGCCGGGTTTTTACAGGATCCAAGTAGAATCGGGTCCGGTTGTTCAAGACAAAACCATTGTTGTCCGTTAAATCAATGCAAATAACGTTATTGGCTAAAATTTGAAACCGAAGTTCCCATACTTCTGGTTGTCTTAAAAAGGTTGTTGGGTTCTCGATTCTATTTTGTGTGATATTTGATTTGTTTTGACTAAAATACCCCACATTATTATCTACAAATACTTTTTAAAATCACTTTATACTTAAAAGGTAATTATGAAATCGCGGTGGTTGATCCCACGGATATTTTTAATTTTTTTATGTTTGTTTCCGGCCGCCGCTTCTCAAGCGGTGGAAAGTGTCTTCCCCGGTTCCGATCAGTCCAATACCCTGGACAATACCAATCCTTCCGCCCGGGCTTCGGCTCTCGGCTCTTCTTTCGTTACCATGGACGATGACGCCGCTGTCCTTTTTACCAATCCGGCCGGGTTAGCCTATTTAAAGAGAGGGCAATTGGAGATCAATAGTCATTTTTGGCTGGTGGACACTTTTCAGGAAACGCTGCTTTTGGGGATTCCCGGGCCCGCCGCTTGGGGCGGGTTTGGACTGGCGGGAAGTTATCTGAGTTATGGGATGTTCGAAGGAAGGGATGATCTTGGATCCTTGGCGCCCCAGTACAGCGCTGACCGGCTTCTCTTGAAGGGAAGCTGGGGAATGGAAATACTTCAAGATTTTTCCGTGGGGGCGGGATTATCGGGTTCTCAGACGAGTTTGGCCGGTAGCGGCTTTGGGTCTCTGGCAGCGGATTTTGGAGTGTTGGTAAAATTCAATGACAAGCTCCGGCTGGGCGCGGCTTACGACAACGTGAGTTTGTCGTCCCAAATCGGAAAAGAAACGAGCGCCTTTAACTTCGGCGGATCTTATAAGATTCCGTTGGATTCCATCAGCGGGTTATGGGCGGCTATGAGCGGAGTCATTCAATCCGGGGTCTCTGCCAACTATCTTCAAGCCGGGTTGGAATACGCCTTTCGTTCCCGTTTTTTTCTAAGAGCTGGATGCCAAATACCGTTAAACGACAATAAGATAACCGGCTTCGACCTGGTGACCGCAGGGGTGGGAGTGGCTCTGTCGGATTTAACCCTCGATTACGCTTTTCAACCCTATGGGGAGTTGGGTTCTTCCCACCGGATCAGCATTGGTTATCGTTTTGATACCAAAGACTTGGCCTTGGATCCGGCCAACCGCATGGCGGTTCCTCGGGAAGCGGCCGTCAAAGAAGGGGACGCGGCGGAAAAATCCTCCCTCGTAGTGGAGTTTGATATTCCCCCTGATTCCATTGTCCCGGGGATCGAACTTGAAAAACGGGGCAAGTATCGTGAAGCGGTCGAGTTTTATCAAGAATCCATCGGGAAAAACCGAACGGATGCTTCGGCTTGGTGGGCCTTGGGGGATCTTTATCGAAGGTTTAACATGAAAGATTACGCGGTGCGCTGCTTCAACCAAGTGGTGAAACTGGAGCCGGACAACAAGAAAATGGGCGATTGGCTTGAAAAATACAAGGTTTTGGACAGGTAAAGACGAATGAAACTAAGAGTTTTAACAGTTTTTTTATTTCTGAGTGGAACGGCGGAAGTTTCGGCACAAGCCACCGCGACGCCAGTGCCCACACCCTCATTGAGCTGCTGCTTATTGGCTGGCGCATGGACTTCACCAACCCTTTCTTCGGCCGCGGGAGTAGCCGTAGATCAATCCCGGAAACGCATTTATGCCACCGACGGGATTTCGGGGAAAATTTTTGCGTTGAATTATGATGGTTCACCCGTGACGTCATTCGGAGGGGGCTTCGTGTCCTTGGCGGCGGTCTTCGATGTGACGGTCGGAAAGGGGCCTTATGACGGGGTTTATGCTGTTTCTCGAAACGGATCGGTTGCGGCGGCGGTCACTAAATTCGACGCCAACGGCAATGTGGTTTGGACAGCTCCTGGGAGCTGGTCGCCGGGCACTGAACGGACCCTCTGCGTGGATGATTGGGGTAATGTGTATGTGGCGGATGACAGTAAAATTTATGTATTCAATTCTAATGGCATCGCCAAACCCTCTATCACGGGTTCCGGATCCCTGGGACCATTGTCGAACCCCACCGGATTATGGATGGCAGGGTTAAATTTATACGTTTCGGACACCTCAAATAATAGAGTGGTGCGATTCGTGGAAACCGGGGTCAATACTTATGCTTATGCCGAGGACAAGGCGTTTACCCTCTCACTTTTTCCAGGAGCCCAGCCCTACGGAATCGCGGAAGACTTGACGGGGCATTTTTATATCGCCTCCGGTAACGGTTATGCCGTTTTTGACGAAAATTTTAAGGAATTGACCCAATGGTGTTACTTATCCCCGTTGTCCGGGGCATTCGGAATTGGGGTGGATGAGACGGGCGCGATCTATGTGGTCGGCAGCGCTTCCAAAACAGTGACTAAGATGGAGGCCTGTTTTTCCCAATCCTTACCGGCCTACCACGGTTTCAACCCGCCGGACTCCGGAGAGTGCTTCATTTATCCCTCGCCTGCCAAGGGAGACCACGCCACCCTTTCCTATAAGATGACTGAATCAGGGAAGGTTGAATTAAAAATTTGGAACGAAAGGGCGGAATTGGTTTCTGATGTCACCGATCAAAAGTCTGAGGGGCTCCAGGTGACGTCTTTCACTACTTCTTCCTTCGGTTCAGGCGTTTACTTCTATAGTGTGGTTTTGACCTATGATTCGGGAAAAGTGGAGAAGATTAAACCCCATAAGTTTGCCGTTATACATTGAAAATTCCCGAGTTTTGGCGTGTCATTCCTCGATTTTAAAAATCCGCCATTAAATCGTCGGTTTTTCCCATGGCAACGGTATTCCGCCAAGTTTAACCCTAAACAAGAATATTCGAAGATTTTTAAAATAAATTATTTTTTCCGGGAATAAACCCTTATTCTTTCTCACTAGCTATATGACGATTCTTGGGCTGAAATCCGAAGATTGAAAGTTATGAAGAGAATGACGAAGTCCTTCAAATTCAATGATTTTATGGCCGCGGGCTTTCTGGCCCCAACTTTCTTCGTTGTTTTTCTTTTGTTAACGGGTCATTTGCAAGCTCAAGCCAATCCGCCCGTTCCCCGGGGCATCGCGGGCGATGGATGGGCTGACCGGGTTCTGGGTCAAGCGGATAACGGCATTCCCAATTACGCCTTCGGCCAAACCACCTTCAATGAAGCTTCCAGTACTTCCTTATTCAATTCCGGCGGCAGGGTCGTGGACCGGGTCCATAATATTTTATGGAATTGGGACAGCGGGAATAACCGTATCCTGGGGGTTAATCTCAACGGGTTGACCAGCGGCCAGGGGGCGCAAATTGTCCTGGGCCAGACGAATTTTCAACACACGGGTTATAACGGGGACTCCAGCGGCCAAAACTTTCCCACGGCGCCTATCCCGACCGCCGCAAGCCTCGCCGGTTTATGGTATTTTTCCCATTCTCCCGCGGAAGCGGGTTCGGGCGCGGGCATGGCGGTCGACAGCCAGGGAAATCTTTATGTCCCCGACTTTTACAACAACCGGGTTCTCCGTTACGATTGGCCTATCACCAGCGGTCAATCCGCTTCCCATGTTTGGGGCCAACCGGATTTTAACCATGGCTTTTACAACCAATCGGTGCCGCCTTTTCAGGATTACAACGGATTTCATTATGGCGGCCAGCTGCCTTTGCCGACGGCTCAAACCTTAGGATTTTATCCTTTAATCGGATTGAACTCTTTTCAAGCCGGAGTGGCGATTGACGCTTGGGGCAATCTTTGGGTGGCGGATACAGTCAATGAGCGGGTGATTCGTTTTCCCAATCACAACGGGGTGGGCGGGGTGCCGGACTCGACCGCGGATGTTGTCTTGGGCCAGCCAGGATTTTTAACCCACGACCCGAATCCGGGAGTGATGACAAACCTGACCGGCATGAACGAGCCCAACTCAGTCCGGGTGGATCCCCAAGGAAATGTTTATGTGGCCGATACCACGCCTCCTCGCGTATTGGTTTTTCGTCCGACGGGTTCCGCCTCCGGAATTCCCACCTATACCAACGGCCAAGCCGCGGTCACCGCCTACAATGAATATGTTGGTTTCCCCAGCGGTTTAGAATGGGACGCTTCGGTTTCGATGGGCGGGACAGACGGCCTTTGGGTTACCGATTTTTCCAATCACCAGATCGTTCTGCTTCAATTTAATTTTCCTCCGGCGCTCACCGTTCCTCCTGTAATTACCGCGATCAAAGTTCTAGGCCACGATCTTCCGCAAAAATTAGGTTCTCCCGGAGCGGTTTGCCATGGCGGGGAGGGCGGTGGAAATGTTGTCGGCGACGCCCACCGGACCTTTACGGACCAAACTCCGGCCACAACCGACGCCTGGATTGTCTGTAATCCTGGAAGTCCAGTTGGAGTGGATGCTTTTGGGAATGTTTACACCAATTTTTCAGGCATTCAAGATGTTTGGCGTTATCCCGGTCCCGTTCCTTACCCCGTTCAAGGAATCGCACGGGACGCGGACATCCAAATTTTTAATCCCTCCCAATTCGCCATGCCGAATAAAGTGGGGAATTCAGGATTTAATATCCCCGGCGGGGTGGCCGTGGCCTCGGCTCAAGGAGTCACCCAAGTTATCGTCAGCGATAATCTCAGGCTGCGCTATTGGCAAATGCCGTCCTCGGGACCGTCCGGATTGGTCAATGGGCAGCCTCAGGATGATTACGCCGGTACTACGACTCCCAATCTTCAATTGGGGGGCAAGAATATCACCCGGATCCACAACGATAAGGCTGGCCATTTGTTCGCTATCCGCGCCGGCACCACTATTGAAATCTTCAACCTTCCTTTGAGCCATGAAAAGATGGCGTCGAAAATATTAACCTCGGGAACGATCCCGATCTTAGGCAGCGGATCCCAATTCTTCACCTGGACCGAATTGCACGGGCTTACCGTGGATCCCGCCGGCAGTTATCTTTGGGTCACGGACCAAAAAAACAGCCGGGCCGTCCGCATCCGCAATCCTTTAACCTCGAATCCTCAAGTGGATATTATTCTCGGCCAGCCTGACGCGGTTTCGGTTGGCTGTAACGGCAATGGGGTTGTGACCCCTTATAACGGCGACGGCGGCTGTACCGGAGGAAGCATTACCGCCAGTACCCTAAACCAGCCGGGAGCCGTCGTTTTAGATCATCATGGGGACCTGTTTGTTTCGGACAATTCGCTAGAATCGGAAGGGAGCAGCCGCATGCTCCGCTGGGATTTGGCCCATCTTCCAACGGGTCAATCGACCTGCCTTTTCGGGACACCCGCGGACTTCGTTTACGGCCGGAATGGTAGTTTCACGGATTCCAATTGTTCTGTTGCCTCCTCGGGGATTGGTATTTGCGCGCCTTGGGAACCGGCTTTCAATTCCGACGACAGCCGGTTGGTGGTGGGGATGAACGGGCAGGGAGGATTTCGTTTCCCGGTAGTACTGCAGAACCCCCGTTCAGGAGATAATCCAATCGCAGCTTTGAACGACTTGGGGTCCCAATACTACTCTAGTACTTTTGATGACGCCGATAATTATTATGTGACCGATATCAACCGGAGCCGGGTTTTGATTTATTTTGACCCCTTCCCGATCAGCCCCACTCCTGTCGGTTCAGTCGGGACGATGACCCCTTCTTTTACTCCCACCTTCACGCCCACACCGATTACCTCGGTAGGCACCATGACAATGACTTCGACGCCCACTCCGACCCCCAGCAATACTCCTTCCCCTATCCCTACCGTTGGAACGATGACTCC
>CAZHFP010000138.1:0-6808 GCA_964531065.1 uncultured bacterium | reverse complement strand
TGGTCCGGGGACGCATGCTCCGGCGCCTGGCCGCCAGCCTGCCGGAAGCCACCAACTTGATCATCGTCGGGTAAGAAGGGTTTAAGCCATACCTAACGCCTGTGACCTGATACCTGTTACCTGCCTTTTAGTTCCAACCGGCGAGCGAAAAAATCCACTCAAGTAGAGCGGCTACCAGAGCCGAGGCGGGAATGGTTAAAACCCAAGCCCAAACGATTCGGCCCGCCACGCCCCAGCGCACCGCCGACATGGAGGTGGTGCTTCCCACCCCGATAATGGCCCCGGTAATCGTATGGGTCGTGGAAACGGGAACCCCAAGGGATGCGGCGACAAAAAGCGAAATAGCCCCGCCCATTTCCGCGCAAAATCCACCGACGGGCTTAAGTTTGGTAATCCTCTGCCCCATGGTCTTTACGATGCGCCATCCCCCGGTCATGGTTCCGACTCCCATGGCGGCGTAACAACAAATAATGATCCACCACGCGATTTCCTGGGACCCCGACCGATAGGCCCAATCAGAATGGTTTCCCGCCAATAAAAGCGCCACGATAATGCCCATGGTTTTTTGCGAGTCATTGGCGCCGTGTCCAATGCTATAGGCGGCCGCCGAAAAAAATTGTCCAATCCGAAAAATCCCATCCACTGAAGAGGGAGTGAACCGGCGAAAAAGATTGAAGATGATCGTCATGAAAATAAAACCAAGGATCATACCCAGAACGGGAGAAACAAAAATAAAAAGGATCGTTTTCTGGAAACCCGAGGCGATCAGAACCTTCCATCCCCCATGCACCAAGGCCGCCCCGCCGAAGGCCCCGATAAGCGCGTGGGAAGAACTAGAGGGCAGTCCGTAATACCAAGTGACCAAATCCCAGACGATAGCCCCGATTAATGCCGCCAGGATGACATAGGGTGTAATGCCCGAAGGGTCCACCATGCCCTTACCCACCGTTTTGGCCACATGGGTCCCCACGGTGAAAGCCGCCACAAAGTTAAAGAAGGCCGCCCAGATAACGGCTTGTCCCGGGGACAAGACCCGGGTGGAAACGACGGTGGCGATGGAATTGGCGGCGTCATGAAAGCCGTTTAAATAGTCAAAGGCCAGGGCTACCAGCACGATGAATATAATGAGAGTTACGTCAGGACTCAATTTAACCCCTTGCTGACAGCTGTCAGCTGTCGACCGCTAGCTGTTGTTATGCGTTTTCCAACACCACGCCTTCGATGATGTTCGCCACATCCTCACAACGATCAATCGAAGTCTCTATGTCCTCGTAAATTTCCTTCCAAATCAGAACCTGAACCGCGTTTTTCTCTTCTTTAAAAAGTCTGGCAATAGCGGCGTCGCGGATGGCATCTCCATCATTTTCAAGCTTGTTGATCTCGATACAGGACTTCAATATCTGCGTGGAGTTCTTCATGTCCCTCAAGCCCTTAACGGCCTTTTGCATCTCAAGGGTGGAGTGATGAAGGACCTTCGCCAGTTCCAGAAGGTCTTCCGGTATTTCCTGGACGCCGTAAAGCATCATCCGGCGCGCGGCCCCGTCCATCAGGTCCATAACGTCATCCATAAAAGAAATAAGCTCGTGAATCTGATCCCGGTCAAAGGGAGTGATGAAGGTTTTATGAAGCATTTCCATCGTATGGTGGGTGATGTCATCGGCCTTATGCTCGGCATCCTTCAGCCGGCGGGCCTTGGCCGGAGCGTCCCCGAAATGTTCCAGCATATCCAGCATAATTTGGGATCCTTCCACGCAGGTCGCCGCGTGCTGGTCAAACACGTCAAAAAAACCGTATTCCTTGGGAATCAAAAAGCCGAACATAAGCGCCCCCGTGGGTCTGGAATGGTAAACCGGGGAGAGATTGCCACAGGGCCTCGTGTAACGTCAATGTTAAATTCGGTTTATAGACCATGATTTTGAATGAAAAAAACAAGTTTCGCGAAATAATGTCGCCGAAAGGGCTTGATTCTAGAGTCGGCTCTAGACTGTACAATTCAAACAGGTGAAATCATGAGCGGCAAAACAAATTATTTCAAAATTGGGGACGTGTCGAAAAAGGCCCGTGTCTCCATCCACACGATCCGTTATTACGAAAAATTGGGCCTGCTGGCAGGGCCGGCCCGGAGCCAGGGCGGTTTCCGTCTTTACGGGGAGGACACGATCCAAAGGCTTCTGTTCATTCAAAAAGCTAAAGAGTTCGGATTGACATTGGAAGAAATCGAAAAAATCACCTGTTGCGGGGATAAGGGGCTCGGACCCTGCTGCGAGATGACAGTGAAACTATTCAACGGCAAGATTAAGGAACTGGAAGGCAAAGTCAAAGAGCTTAACCAAACCAAAAAGAAAATCCGGGGATTGGTTTCGGGTTGGGCCGGCAAAAGGAAAGGAAATAAAAAATGAAGCAAAGAGTGTTGATCCTCTGCACCGGCAACTCCTGCAGGTCCCAAATGGCCGAGGGTGTGCTCCGTCATTACGGAGATGACAAGTTTGAGGTGGCCAGCGCCGGCACCCAACCTTCCAAGGTCAACGAAACAGCCATCAAGGTCATGAAAGAAATCGGAATCGACATCTCTAGTCACCGATCCAAGGACGTGAAGGAATTCCTAGGCCAACACTTCCATTACGTCATTACGGTATGCGACAAAGCGGACAAATCCTGCCCCATTTTCCCCGGGCCCTCTATCCGCCTCCATTGGTATTTCCCCGACCCGCCCCATAGCGCCGAAGTAACTGAAAAGGTTTTGGAGGAATTCCGAAAGATCCGGGATGATATTCACCTAAAATTCAAGCTTATGGCTGAAGCGGGTAAAGTGGAATAACGACAGGTATCAGGCTCCCGGTTCAAGGTTCCAGGTTAAGCTTGGGCCTGGCACCTTGCACCCGGAAACTTAATTTCAAGGAGGCCGTCATGCGGGCGCATGTTTCCATCAATGTAAAGGATGTCTCAAAGTCGATTGAGTTCTACCAAAAGCTTTTCGATAAAAACCCCCAAAAGCAAACGGCCGATTACGCCAAGTTCGATCTCCAAGAACCGTCTCTCAATTTTTCCATGCAATCCGCCGCGCCGGAAACCGTGAGCCGGGTCAGCCACCTCGGCATCGAGGTGGATTCACCTACGGAAATCAAGGAGTGGAAGGATCGGTTGGAAAAGGCCGGGATCATCGGAAGGATTGAGGAAGACACGGATTGTTGTTTCGCCCGCCAAGACAAGGTCTGGTTCAAGGACCCAGACGGCAATGCCTGGGAAATTTTCTATGTGTACGAACAACTTACCGTTTCAGACTCCTTCCCGGCTTCTGGTTCCTGCTGCACCCCATCTGATTCCGGCAGTTGCTGTGCCTCGTAAAATATCTCCCCTTTTGAAAAAGGGGAATCAATGGGAATTAGTTCCCAAAACCATTGCAGAGGGATTAGGCACTTTTGCCATCGTATTTTTCGGCTGCGGGGCCATCCGCTTGGGCTTATCACCTTTGATCGTCTCCATCGTTTTCGGCCTCACAGTCGCCCTAATGATTTACACACTGGGCCATCTTTCGGGCGCCCACTTTAACCCCGCTGTCACGCTCGGCTTCGCCGCCGCCAAGCGATTCCCCCGCCGCCACATCGTTCCCTATTGGCTCTCCCAATTAACCGGAGCCTTTTTGGGGGTCGGCCTTCTTTCCCTATTACTGCCTGGCAAACCCAGTTTTGGAGCGGTCACTTCCCATTTACGTCCTTGGCAAATCCTATGTTGGGAGGCGCTCTTAACCTTCTGCCTGATGCTGGTGATCATCACCGTGGCGACCCATCCAAAGTCTCCCAAAGCGTTGATCGCTTCATCGATTGGCGGGATGGTGCTGGTCGGCTCAATGGTGGGCGGCCCCTTCACAGGCGCAGCCATGAATCCGGCTCGGTTCCTTGCCCCAGCTTTTGCCGAAGGAAAATGGGGATGGTGGTGGATTTATTTGTTCGCCGCCTTCCTCGGAGCGCTCCTCGCCGCAATGGTCCACGAGAAAATACAGTTAAAAGATTAAATTTTTCATTTTTGTTTGCGCTTTTCATAATTACTAACCTCCCCTGATGTTCCCTGTAGGGCTCCTCATTCCTAATTTCTAATTGTCTTTTTATACTCGCCCTTGATTTCGTTAAGTCCATCCCCCGATAATCAATGCTCCTCCCAACACCGTCGGAAAGGCGTTAAGCATTTGACCGAGCTCTTCGCCGCCCGCACCCAAATGGCTGTTTCCCTCGGCTTCCATATCGTCTTTGCCGCCATCGGCATGTCCATGCCCTTTCTCATGGCGGTCTCCCACTGGCGTTGGCTTAAAACCAATGATCCGGTTTACCTTAAATTGACTAAAGCCTGGTCTCAGGGCGTCGCGATCTTTTTTGCCGTAGGTGCCGTATCAGGAACCGCCCTTTCCTTTGAGTTGGGACTGCTCTGGCCAAAATTCATGGAGCTGGCCGGTCCCATTATCGGCATGCCCTTTTCCTGGGAAGGAACAGCATTTTTTATCGAGGCCATCTTCATCGGCATCTTCCTCTATGGATGGAATCGTATTCCCGCTTTCGCCCACTGGCTGAGCGGCTTACTGGTGGGTCTGAGCGGTTTAGCTTCCGCCTTTTTCGTTATCTGCGCGAATGGGTGGATGAACTCCCCCGCGGGATTCGACTGGGTCAAGGGCCAGGCGGTAAATATCGATCCCTGGGCCGCCATGTTTAACCGCTCGGCGCTTCCCCAGGGCCTGCATATGGCGCTGGCTTCTTTCACCGCGACCGGTTTCGCCGTGGCGGGCATCCATGCCATAGGTCTTTTAAAAAATCCAAAGAGTTCCTTCCACCATAAAGCCTTCCGCATCGCTTTGGTATTCGCGTCGCTCTCCGCGGTTCTTCTGCCGCTTCAGGGGGACCTGTTGGCGAAAAGGCTGGTCACCCTTCAACCAACCAAGTTCGCGGCTATGGAAGCCCTGTACAAAACTTCCGCCCCCGCCCCTTTAGTCCTAGGAGGCTTTCCCTCGGACCAGGACATGACCGTTCATGGGGGATTTGAAATACCGGGAGCCTTGAGTTTTCTCGCTCATGGCGATTTTCATTCGGAAGTGGAGGGACTGGATAAAGTTCCGATGGAAGACCATCCACCTGTGGCGCCTACTCATTTAGCTTTCGACCTCATGGCGGGCATTGGCACACTCTTGGCGGTTACCAGCCTTTTCACGCTTTTGGCTTCTTGGAAAAAACCAGCCTGGCTTTCGAATCCCCGCTTTCTTAAATGGACAGTGCTCTGCCTGCCTCTCGGGTTCCTCGCCATCGAGGCGGGATGGACCGTGACCGAAGTGGGACGCCAACCTTGGATCATTTACGGTATCCTGAAAACCCGAGACGCGGTTACCTCCACGCCCGGACTTTTTTATTCCATGCTCCTATTCACTACGCTCTACTTATTCCTCGCCTTCGTCGTCACCTGGCTGATGGTCCGGAGGTTCCGCCATGTTGATTGACTTAACCGGAGCGTTCTTGGGGCTTTCCCTCCTCTTGTATTGCCTCTTGGGCGGGGCGGACTTCGGCGCCGGAATATTGGAAATTTTCATGAAGCCCAAAAACCGGAAGCTGCAAAAAGAAACCATTGACCGCGCCATCGGGCCCGTCTGGGAAGCTAATCATATGTGGCTCGTTCTGGCCGTCGTCATTCTCTTCAACGGGTTTCCCAAGGCCTATACCACCCTATCCACCACTTATTACATTCCGCTCACACTTCTGTTGGTGGGAATTACACTGCGGGGATGCGCCTTTACCTTCGGCCACTATGACGCGGTTAAGGACGGCTCCCAAAGATACTATTCCCTCATCTTCAGGATTTCAGCCGTGATGGTTCCCATGACCCTGGGGATGATCGCAGGCGGGACTTTTTTGGGCAAAGGCGGCACCGGAGATTTCGTTTCTTCTTATATACACCCCTGGTTCAACCTTTTAAGTCTCTCGGTCGGGTTCTTTACCAGCGCCATATTCGGCTTTTTAGCCGCCGTTTACTTGGTAGGTGAAACCCGCGAACCTAAAATCCAGGTTCTATTTGCCCAACGGGCCAAAGCCTTCAATATCGGGGCAGTAATAACGGGATCATTGGTTTTTGCCTCAGCCCAATGGGAGGGACTTCCCCTGATGAGCCTCTTCATTCACAAACCCCTCAGTTCCATTTCGATGGCGGGAGCCACTTTGATCCTGTTTCCTCTTTGGCTAGCCTTGAAATCCCGGCAGATCTTTTATTTACGAGTTTTGGCGGCGGCCCAAGTGGTTTTTATCCTAACAGGATGGTTCAGCCTGCAATTTCCGGTTTTAATCGCGTCCCCAGCAGGAGCTGTAACGCTTTATTCTGCTGCGGCCCCGGAAATTACCCTGAAATATCTTTTAGCGGCGCTTGGGGTCGGAAGCCTTCTTATTTTCCCATCATTGTTTTACTTATTCAAAATCTTCAAATACCCGGCTCGAAAGGACGTTTCTTAATATTTGTCATTCCGAGGAGCAGCCCCAATCGGGGCGCTTGCGACGTGGGAATCTCAGGTTTTTCTGTAATTCCTAACTCCTAATTCCGAATTCCTAATTACTTTCATCTCCCCTTGATTAAAGTCGCGAACCCTCCTAACTTCTTCCTAGTCAACAACCACAAGGAGGTGGGCCATGACAAACACTCTCGAAGCCGTAACCACCATTCTTTTTGACGATAAAAGCGCCGTTGAGGCCTTCATTAAGAAGGGCTGGCTGGAAAAGGTCGCTAACGGGAAAAACGCGGAGGAATTTTTGTGCCGCTACACGCCCAAGGGCGAGGAATTCAGAAG
>CAZHFP010000137.1:5642-6815 GCA_964531065.1 uncultured bacterium | reverse complement strand
GGCTTATGAATATTACCGATTGGCGTTAAAATACGAAAAGAACAATCGGACCGCGAAAAAGCATATCAAGGAAGTCGTATCAAAAACTCAGGAGTAGGCCCCTTTTGAAAAACATGAAACGCTTATCTTTATTCGTTTTTTTCCTATTGCTCACTTCGGCCGGCTGGTCTGAGGTTTCCCCTATTGCCCTTACTTTCTTTGGGATTTACGGCGAGCCCGTTTATCCGCCGGTGTTGGCCGTTCCTGTTTCCGATGGTTTTGGGTTTGATATTCTGGCCGAGTGGAACGCCACTTCTTATACATCCCTGGGGCTGGGTTTTGAGCAAATATCATTCCGCGGGGGACCGACGGTTCCCATGATGAACTTTGAAAGCAGACTTTTCCCATTGGAAAATGAAAAGGGAAAATTTTCGCCGTATATTTATGGGGGCGCCGGATTGAACCTTTCGAACGGCGCTTGGGAAGGGCCCGTCCAGCTGAAGGCCGGAATCGGGAGCCGGGTTTCCATCGCTTGGCCCGTTTATCTTGATGTGGCGGTGGGGAGCCATTGGCTTCAGTCTCCCGGCGACTTTCAATATGTGGATATCCGATACGGATTAAGCCTGTCCTTCGGCCCCAAACCGGAAAAGCAAAATGAAAAGCCGTCGGCGACTCCCACGTCCGCTCCGACTGTTTTGACAACTCCCGTTACAACCCCCTTGGCGAATCCTACGGTTCATTGGACGCCGATGGAGACTCCAGTTTTTTCCGAAACCAAATCCGCCCCGGAGACGATTGAAATGGCCGCGGAGCCACAGACCCTAACGATTGAGTCTGCCCCTGTGACAACCCTCGCGCAAGCGAAGAAATATTACCGGCTGGGGATGGATGCTTTCGGCCAAGGGAACCACCCTTTAGCCCTCAAGTTATTGAATAAATCCCTGTGGGTAAGGGAGCACCATAAAGCGCCTTATTTTTACGCGGAAACCTACGCCACGCTCGGCGTGATTTACCAATTTCACGCCCATAAGGTTCCGAACCACGATCAGAAGGCCTTGGCCTATTACAAAAAGGCTTTGGCCATTGACCCCCACACCAAATCCGCGAAAGCTTACTATAAAAAACTGAAAGCTAAAGTGGCGGCGGAATCAAAAAAGAAACATAAGTCCAAAAAAAAGTCTAAGCCTGCCCCTG
>CAZHFP010000137.1:0-5542 GCA_964531065.1 uncultured bacterium | reverse complement strand
GAATCATTGGACCGAATGGATGGATCATGACCGTCTTAAAATTTCATGGGACCGTCCGACCGCCGGTTTGGTACGGTTTTTGGATTTTTTTCCTCTCCAACACGCTGCTGGCCTTTTCGCCGCTCCCACCTACCTTTAAAAGTCTTATTTTTCTCGGAGGAATTGCTTTGCCTTGGTCACTGCTTTTGGCCTCGTCCGGGGACCAAAAGGTGCAGGAGGGGGAAGGAGTTCCTTTAGGTGCTTTCGGTTTTAAATTAAATCCAATTTTTTTGTGGGCATTGGCGGCGGCCTCCTTTTTATTTTTTCGATTTTATAAATTGGATTCCTTTTATTTTTGGCCGACGGGTGATGAGGGGCAGCATGGTTTTTTAGCCATTGATTTGGCCCGAAAATGGAATTGGCAGTTTTTTTATACCGTCGGGGAACATCCGCCGTTGTTGATTTGGCTGCTGCGGCTGTTTTTTTTGAGCAATAACAACGCGTTTTTCGACCTTTGGTTCCCGCCGGCTCTTCTATCTTCCTGCGCGGCCGCGTTGAGTTATTTCGCGGTCCGGCTTTTTTTCCAAAAACCCTTCGCCCTATTGTGCGCTTTTTTAATGGCTTTTAGTTTTTGGCCGCTTTATTTCGGGAGATTTTGTCATCAGGGTGTTTTGGTCCCATTTTGGGAAGTTTTAACTTTCGTTTTATTCGGCTTACTTTTGAAAGAAAAAAGAAAACCAGTTGGAAATATTTTAGTCATGATACTCGGCTTATGGGTGGGACTGGGGTCCATGACTTTTCCGTCTTGGGCATCGGTGATGGTGCTCATGATTTTTGTCGTGGGATGGCTGTCGCTTCGGGAAAAATCCGGCGGAGTTGGGACTTTTTTTATTTTTTTGACGTCTCTTTTGTTGGGACTTTTGCCATTCCTCTCGGCTGTTTTTATTTTCAAGGAAGGGTTTGGACACCATCTTTTAAATGTTTCCATCCTGGGCGGCCTCTTTACTTCCCAAACGAATTGGAAGGTTCCTTTTTCATACGTTACTTCGCTTTTTTGGGGACCGCTTGAACCAAGGGCCGATTATGGCCCGGTTTGGGGCGGCCTATTGAACCCGTTATTGGGTTCGTGTTTTTTTACCGGTCTTTTGGAATTGGCCTTGAATTGGCGGAAAAAAACATCCTGGTTCATCGCGCTGGCCCTCATCCTTGGCCTTTTACCTGGGCTGCTTTCGGTGGATTACGTCGAATTTTACCGGGTTATTCAGATCATGCCTTTTTTGCTTCTGACGGCCGCCCTAGGGATAAAAAAATTATTGGGCCGAACGGCGCCGAAGAACCAAACGGCGGTTTTAGCCCTTTTACTGGTTTTTTCCACGGGGTTGGATCTTTTTCATTTATTTAAACCAAGGTTGGAAAATTTCATGCCGTTTCGAACAGGGGCCCTAAAGGGAATCGACGATCAAAATTTTAAAATCTATCAAATGCTGGAATCGGCGGGGCAAGAGTCGGGACCGGGCCTTGTTTTCACGGATTTCCTCCTCTTGAATCACGGTCATACTTTGTCCACGGCGGCTTATTCTTTTAATATCCTGTCGAATCCCCATTTGAGGAATAGTAAAGCCCGCTGGGCTGCCGTTATCGCCAACCGGGAATATGAACCGTTTCTTTCTAAAAGATTTCCCGGGGCCCAATGGCGGATCGTTGGAACGGACCCATCGGGAGAAGATTTAACGGTGGGGATCATACCCATTACGGCCCCCAACCAGTCTTTGTGGGAAAAGTGGATAAAAGCTGATTTTTTCTTTCACTTCCTTCAAAGACAGTCCGATGGAATGTTTAATAATAAAACCCGTTACTTTGAGACGCTTCAACGCCTGCCGGAGGGATATTCCTTGGTTCAAGGCGATCCCTTTCTAGAGTCGATTTATGGGGAATGGGTGGCGCAATATTATTTCAGCCCGTCTTCGAGCGAGAATGCCGCGGCCATCAAAAGAGCCCTTGGGAACGGATATCCCGCTCCCCACCTTTTTTATAAACTTTCAAATTTTCTTTTTCAGTCCCAAGACCTGCAGGGGGCAAAGAAAGCTTATCAAATGGGTCGAAAATTGCCGGTGATGGGTGATTGATCAGGATCGTTTGGGGCTGGAGTGGATTCGCCCGTGGTCACGAAAGATGAAACGTGAATCGACAGCCGAAAGCGGGAGTTGGGGATGCTAAAAGACCAGGAGAAAATCCTCTTATCGCTGGTTTTTGAATTAATTCGGGAAGGTTTTCAGTAAAAAAATTAGGCCATATTTTTAGTTCAAACAACCAGGGCCGGGTAATGAACCAAACAGTGAGTTAATTTACCGTCTGCCGAATCCGCTCGATCTTGGTAGCTTTGCCCGTTTCCTTGTCCACGGAAACAACCACGGCTTGGAACAGGTAGGGAAGCACTTCGGAGACCTCAAAGCGGGAAGGCGCTCCCGTTAAAAAGCGCGAGAGAACCTGCTGTTGTTTCATGCCGATGACCGAGTTGGGGGAGCCGGACATGCCGACATCGGTCAGGTAGGCGGTCCCGCCGGGAAGAATTTCTTCGTCTGCGGTCATCACGTGGGTATGGCTTCCCGTGACGGATGAGACCCTTCCATCCAAATACCAGCCCATGGCCCTCTTTTCACTGGTGGCCTCGCAATGCATGTCCACGATGATGACCTTTGCTTTTCCCTGGAGCTGTTCGATGGCTTTGTCTGCCGACTTAAAAGGGCAGTCGATAGGATACATGAAAACCCGTCCCATTAAATTAAGGACCGCGATGGGAGTGCCCTTGCAGTCGAACACACCCAGCCCTGAGCCGGGGTTTTCAACCGGATAATTATGGGGGCGCAAAAGCCTTGGGTCTTTTCCCAGAATCTCGCGGGATTCTTTTTTGGACCAAATATGGTTTCCGCTGGTCACCACATCGACGCCCGTTTCGATCAAGCTTTTGAAGGAGTCGGGCTGGATTCCGGTTCCGTTGGCGATATTCTCGCCGTTGGCGACGACGAAATCGATGGCGAAATCATTTTTGACGCGGTTCATGCAATTGTGAACGGCGTGACGGCCGGGCCTGCCGATGATGTCGCCGATGATGAGGATGTTCATGAAAGTCTCCGATTTAACCACCAAGGACACCAAGTGCGCCAAGGTGGATGAAAAAGACAAAAGAATAGGTCGATAAGAACGGACTATTTATACCATTTCAACTGACAATTTCTTCACGAAATACTCAAATTCTGCTTTTCTGGGCGCCCTTGGTGAACTTGGTGGTTCCATTTGTTATTTACAGTAGGTAAAGCCCATTTCGGTCAGGAGCGCTTGAACGGGGACATCCTTCGGTGAAACAGGTACTTGATCATCGACTTGAAAGGAATAGGCTAGGCCGATGGTCAGGCAAGTTTTTTTCAAATGGGGAAGGACCCGGTCATAGTAACCCTGGCCATAACCCAGTCTGTTTCCCGTTTTGTCAAAAGCCAGGCCCGGCACCAGTACCAGATCCAATTCTCCCCAATCAGCCGGGCGGCCTTCGGTGGGCTCGGGTATTCCAAATCGGCCCGGTTCCAGTTTTTCCAGGTTCCTCATCAGGTAATAGTCAAAATGGGCTTTATCCTTCGCGACGCGGGGGAGAAACAAGTTTTTTCCCGATTCCAGGCTGCTTTCCAGGATGGAAAAGGTGTTGATCTCGTTCGGTGTGGAAGCGAAAGCGCCGATCCCCTTGGCTTTCTTGAATTCGGGCAAGCCCGCGAGGATGGTCCAAACCCGTTGGGATGCCGCTTCCGCCATCCCGGGAGTCACTTGAGATCGAAGTTGTTTCAACTTTTCCCGGAGCCGAGCCTTGCTTTGGTCAATGGGGTCGGAAGAGGATTTCATCAGTTCGATTTTTCTCGGGGGCCGGTGGCCGAGGCGATTTTTTCAAGGTGTTCCAGCCAGCTTTTGATTTTCGCCTCGTAACCCAAGGTGGTGGGAATGTAATACTTGGCCGTGCCGGGAACATATTCCTGTTTCACGAAATGCTCGGGATGATCATGGGCATATTTGTATCCCTGGCCGTGGCCCAGGACTTTCGCGCCGGGATAATGGGCGTCTTTCAAGTGGGTCGGAACCTGCTTGGTGGATTCATTCTTCACGTCCTCGGTCGCTTTTTCCAGCCCCATGTAGGCGGCGTTGCTTTTGGGGGCGCATGACAGGTAAACCGTCGCCTGGGCCAGGGGAATGCGCCCTTCGGGCAAACCGATGAATTCCAGGGCCTGCTGGGCCGCCACGGCCACCGTCAAGGCCTGGGGATCGGCGTTGCCCACGTCCTCGGCGGCGGAGATGACCAGCCGCCGGGCGATAAAGCGGGGATCTTCTCCGGCATAAAGCATCTTGGCCAGCCAATAGAGGGAAGCGTCCGGGTCCGAGCCCCGGATACTTTTGATGAAGGCCGAGATGGTGTCGTAATGCTGGTCGCCGGTGGAATCGTATTGAACCATCCTCTTCTGAATGGATTCCTGCGCCACTTCCAAATCAAAAAGAATCACTCCCGCTTCATTCGGCGGAGTGGTAAGGACCCCGACTTCCAGCGCGTTTAAAAGGGTTCGGGCGTCTCCCGATGCGGCTTTTAACAAGTGGGAACGGGCCTCAGGCGACATTTCAACCTTACTCCCGCCCAAACCCTTCTGGGGGTCCGTTAAGGCCCTATCGAGGATTAGGGATAGATTTTTTTCGTCCAAGGGCCGAAGTTCACAAACCCGGGACCGGGAGAGGAGGGCGTTGTTCAGGGCGAAAAATGGGTTTTGAGTGGTGGCGCCGACCAAAATAATCGTGCCTTGTTCCAAATGAGGAAGCAGGGCGTCTTGCTGGCTCTTGTTGAAGTGGTGAATCTCATCTAAAAAAAGAATCGTGGATTGCTGGTAGAGGCGTTTCGTTTCGCCAGCTTCCTCAAACACTTTTCGCAAGTCGGCGAGCCCAGAAGTCACGGCGTTCAAGGCTGTGAAGCGGCTCTTCGTTCGGCGGGCCACTAAACGGGCGAAGGCGGTTTTACCCGTGCCGGGAGGGCCGTAAAGAATGACGGAAACAATCCGGCCCGATTCCAAGAGCCGGCGTAAAAGCTTTCCGGGGCCAAGCAGATGTTCCTGGCCCACATATTCCTCAAGCGTTCGGGGGGACATGCGGATGGCTAAAGGCCGGTTGGAAGATTCTTCGGAAGCGGATTCAAATAAGTCCATGACGTTATAATACGTCCAGGTTGAGTCGGGGAACAAGGTTTAGAAGAAAATTAGGAATGAGGAATGAGGAATGAGGAGTTAGGAGTTGCAACAACAAATTGGGAATAAAGGGGTCAAATTCCTCATTCCTAATTACCAATTCCTAATTCTTTTTTGCTTGGCAAAAAAAGTAGGCCCCCGCCTGTGCCGGTTGGAAAGGTACTCTTTTGAGGCCTTACAAAAGTAAGGTGGGCGGCCTATCAAGCGGTTCATTGCTTCCGAAGAAGACTATCCCCGATGGATGTTGGACACCCGGTTTTTTATTTGTGGCTCAAAATTTCCCAGCCCAAGGTCGAACA
>CAZHFP010000136.1:0-6903 GCA_964531065.1 uncultured bacterium | reverse complement strand
CACTTGAAATGCCCCAGAGGGCACGCGTTCTTTCCGTGGACGTCGCAGGGGCGGCAGGACAAGTTTGCGACTTCCACCACCGTGTGGGGCCCCCAAGGCTCAAAACCCAGCGACGGGGTAGTGGAACCGTAAATGACCACCACTCGGCAGCCCCGGCCCGAAGCCAAGTGGGTTAACCCCGAATCATTGCCGATAAACAGCTCGCACCGGCCCATCAGCGCGATGGATTGTTCCAGGGAGTACTCGCCCGCCAAGCAGATTCCCTGCTCCAGGGGCGTTCCCCGCATGCGGGACTGTATTTTCCGGATAAGGGGCGCCTCGTCCTTGCTGCCGAACCAGAATAATTTACAGCCATAATCTTCCACGAGGCGGGTGGCAAGCTCAGCGTAACGCTCCGGCATCCATTGCTTGGTGAACCACCGGGAACCGGGTCCCAACCCCACCACCAGTTGGGAATGCGAGATCTTCCGCTTTTCGGAAAACTCCCGGATGAAGGATTGGTTGCTTTTGGAAACATGCACCTCAAAATTAATCCGCAAGTGGGGTTTGATCCCCAAGGGCTCAAGTATTTTCAAATATTTGTGGATGGTGTGGAGGCTGGGCTCTTTAACGGCTTTTTTCACCAGCAGGCGGCGGCGCACCGCGTCCTTGTCGTAAACCAGGGTCTTGGCGCCCCTCAAAAACAAACCAATGATCTGGGTTCTCAAGGAATCGTGCAAATCCAGCACGATTTCCGGTTTGATCTCTTTTATTTTTCCGATATGCTCCCAAAGATTCAGTGGGCCGCTTCCTTCCAAGGGAATCACTCCGGCCAAGGCCGGATGAAATTGAATAGCGGGCGCGTATTGCCTTTTTGTGGCGAAATAAATCCGCGCCTTGGGCGAAGCGGCTTTGATGCCGTCCAAAACTGGATTAGTCAGCGCCACGTCCCCCAGAGAAGAGTAACGCATGACAAGGATCCGGGGAGGGGCTTTTTCTTCTTGCTTCGAGTTCATTCCGGATCCAATTAGGAATTAGGTATTAGGAATTCGGAATTAACAACGAAGCGGCTTGGAAAATATTTTTTATCTTTCAAATTCCTAATTCCTCATTCCGAATTCCTAATGGCCTTTAAGAGCTGCAAGCCAGGGAGATGGTTTTCAAGACCGTTTCCCAGTGGTTTTTCCCGCCGGTCACTTCCCATTGGATATCCAGCACCAGGATCGGCATTTCCAGTTCCATGTCCCGAGGCAGTTTGACCTCATCCTTACCCGTGGTCACCAGATATTGAAGCCCCCGCAGCTTGGCGTCCTCTAAAATAGCCTTTAATTTTTCCTTCGTATAGGGGTAATGGTCCCTCATGGGATAGGCATGACGGATTAGAACATTGAATTCGGCCAAAGTTCGAATGAAGGATAGGGGATTCGCCACGCCCGAAAAGGCTCCCACGGGGGTTCCATCCAGCAGGGAAGATTTAACTTCCTTTCCCGTCCGGAAGTCCCTTAACCGAAGGGGGCGGTAGCAAGATTCCACCACATAGGCCCTGGGGTTGTGGCGGTGCAGAACGGTGCGGATATCCTCCGGACTCCGGGACATATTGACCTTGTTGAGGATAAAAACATTGGCCTCATCGATGGCGGTGAGCGGCTCCCGAAGCAGTCCCGCGGGCAATACCCAGCCCGTACTGAAGGGATTGATGCCGTCCACCACCAAAATGTCCAGGTCACGGTGAAGCTCAAAACGACGTTGATAACCGTCATCCAAAATAAATAAATCCGGTTTGAACTCCCTCAGTGCCTCCAACCCAGCCTTGAAGCGGTCTTTGCAGACAAGCACCGCCGCCTCGGGAACGCTTTCGGCGATCAATACCGGTTCGTCGCCTCCGTCCGCGGCGCTCACTAATATTTTTTTACCGTCCGAAACCCACAGAAGGGTTGAGGCGGGACGGTTGCGTCCATAACCCCGGCTGAGGACGGCCACCCTTTTTCCCTGGGCGGTGAAGTGCTTGGCCAGCGCGATGACCACGGGAGTCTTCCCGGTTCCTCCTGTCGTGATGTTGCCCACGCTGATCACCGGACAGGTCAATCGGCGGCGGATCCGGAACCCCGAACGGAAACTGGTTTTTTTCAAAACCCAGCCCATTAAAAAGAAAAAAGAAAGGAATTTCAGCAGGGCTAAAAGCACTCCACCCCGCCAGCCCCGGGGCCTATCGTGCAAAAATTTGAGATAAGAGGTTTCGATGTCGATCAAGGTTATGCCTTTTCGTCGGTGTCAGGTAATGCTAACAGAAAAATTTTCCCCTCACCCTACCCTCTCCCGCAAGGGGCGAGGGAAATATTGTTCCCTTCTCCCTCGATCGGACTTCGCCGAGGCTACGCCCGACAAGCGGGAGAAGAATGAGATGAGGGTGATTTGTCGTTTCCTAAATCACTTATGGATGGGCCAATGCTTCAAAACATGAGCCAAGGTCCGCCCGGTCGCTCCCCGCATAGCGTTCACCGCGTTAAATCCCTTCGTTCCCGCTTCTTTCGCGGCGTCCCGACTCAGGAACTTTTTGAAAACATCCGTAAATTCGGAGAGTTCCTGAATTCCAAAACCACCGCCCGATTGAACCAAGGCCTCCACCGCTTCCGTCACGTTCCGTGTGTAGGGTCCGAAGATGACCGGCACCGAGCTTAAAGCCGGCTCCATCACGTTATGCCCCCCCACGGACACCATCGTCCCTCCCACAAATGAAGCCCGGGACAGGGCATAGGCTAAAGATAACTCGCCCATGGTATCCAGCACAATCACTCGTTGAGAGCCTGGCGACTTCTCCCATTCACTCCTCAAAACACTTTCCACACCTAAATCCTTAAGTTTTTCCTGGAAAACAACCGCGTTTTTCAAGTGCCGGGGCGCGATCAAGATTTTAACATCCCCCGATAGGGCCAACAGCTCCGAAATCTTCGGCAGCAACAAATCGTCTTCTCCCTCTCTTAAACTTCCCAAGGTGAAAAGAATATCGTTTTTTTGAAGACCCAGCGCTGAGCCGAACTTTTCAACAGAAGCCGCGTCCGGCGGGACAAGGTCGTATTTCATTTGACCCGCGACAATGATCCGCTTTTCCGAAACACCCAATAACGACAATTTCTCCAAATCGCCCTTGGTCTGAACCAGGCATTGGCCGAAACAATTCAAGGCGGGGCCAAATAAAGCCTTAAACCAAAGATAGGATGGAAAACTGCGGTCCGAAATGCGTCCATTGATGAGAAGAAGCGGAAGTCCATTATGCCCCGTTCGAAAGAGCCAATTGGGCCAAAATTCCGTCTCCGCCACCAGTACCATCACCGGGCGGAAAGCTTGAAAAGCCCTTTTCAAAGGGCCCGACATGTCCAGGGGCGCCAAAAAAACTGAGTCGGCGATTCCCTTTTCCAAGGCAATTTTTTTTCCCGAGGGGGATGTGGTCGTGAGAATAATCTTGGCTTCGGGTTTGGCCTTTCGGAAGGCGGCGCAAAAAGGCGCGATGGCGTTCACTTCCCCCGCGGAGGCCGCGTGAAGCCAAACGTTGTAGCCGATGGAGAGTTTTTCTAGGTCAGCTGCGGGATAAAACCCCAGGCGTTCCTTCAAGGATGTCGAGCCGGAAACCAGACTTAATAGCCGGGCAATCACGGACAAGAATGCCATGAGGACTTTGTAAAAAAAGATGGCAATGTTTTTATGTTGAGAGCTTGTCAATTGAAGCCTTTTTAAATTATTCCCTTCTCCCTTGAGGGGAGAAGGCCAGGATGAGGGTGATTAAAAACCTAACCTTTATACCCCCCCACCCTGTCCTCACCCTCCAGGGGCGAGGGAAATAAAAAATATTAAAAATAGTTTTCCGCTTCTTTCGTCACCCGATCCATTTCCTTTTGAATCTGCTCCTGAAGCTTCTGGTCGTCCCCACCCTCTCGGGGCACATGAATAGGCTCGCCGTACACAAAGACCGCCCGGCTGAAGGGTTTGGGTATAATGAATTGATCCCAACTTTTGAGGCGCCAGCAATGCTCCGCTGCGAAGCCGAAGGGTACGATGGGGCAACCGGTCAGCCGCGCGATATTAACGGCTCCCGGCTTCATTTCCCGTCTTGGGCCCCGAGGCCCATCCGGCGTAATAGCGCATCGTTTCCCTGCCTTCAGATAATCCACCATTTCTCGGGTAGCTTCCTGCCCTCCTCGGGAACTAGAGCCGCGGACCGCCGTATAGCCAAAAAATTTACCAATAGTAGAAATCAATTCCCCATCCCGGCTGGCGGAAATCATCACCTGCACATCCTGATCCCGGTGGTACCAAACACTCATGAGAATCGTCTCGTGCCAAAGCGACCAAAGGGGCGGCTCGGATTGTTTTCCTCTCGGCCCCAAGTCCGCCCGGCCCTCCGCCTTAATGCGCAGGGTAAGCCCCAACAGATGGATCAAAGGCGTGGCAATAACGATGATCAGCCAATCCACAAAAGAAAGGTTGTGGGTCCTCATTTTTTTGCCGCCAGTAGTTTTAAAATTTCTTTCGCGGCATTTTCAGAGGCCTTCGGCGGAGTCGATATGCTTTTCTTTATTTTTTCAAAAGCTTTAATCTGTTTTCCCCGGACAGCCTTATTTTCCAAAAGCGAGAGGGTCTCCTTCACCAAATGGCCGGTCTCGGCCTTTTCCTGCAATAGTTCCCTCACCACCGTTTCCCCCGCCAGAAGATTGACCAGGGACACGTTTTTAATCTTCAAAAACCGCTTGGCGAGAAATCCCGTGACCGCCGCTACCTTGTAAACCACCACCATGGGCGTCTTCAGCAATGCCGTCTCGAGGGTGCCTGTCCCGGACTTCACCCAGGCAGCGTCGCAGATTTTCCTCAGGTCAAAGGCCGGAGCCTCCGCGAAGAAAGCAGAATCTTCCGGGGATAAACCAGCGTAATCGTCGTATTCCAGACCTTGGGGTTTAGGGACGATAAAGGCCGCGTCCGGATAGGATTTGCGGATGATTCGGGACGCCTTCAAAAACAAGGGCCACATTTTCTCAATTTCCCCCTTTCGGCTCCCCGGCATGGCGCAGATCAAGGGAAATCGGGAAATCTCGATTCCATTTTTCTTTAAGACAGCGTCGCGGTTGACGGGTTTTAAGTCCATCTCTTCCACTAAAGGGTTCCCGACGTAAACTGAAGGCATTCCCTTCTTGTGAAAAAATCCCTTTTCAAAAGGAAAAATCACCAGCAATTTTGCGATAACTTTTTTCATCGTCCCAAGGCGTTTTTCGTTCCAGGCCCAGACCTTCGGCGCCACGTAATAGCAAACGGGCACCCCCAGCCGATGGGCGCTTTCGGCCAACCGTAAATTAAACCCTGGAAAATCCACAAGAAATAATAGATCCGGCTTCTCTTCTTGAAGCCAATTTTCGCATTCTTTGAACCGGCGGCGGATGGCCGGATAGTGTTTCAGGACTTCCCAAAAACCAATCAAAGCCTGTTGAGTCAGGTCATGGCGGACTTCCATCCCAGCCTTGGCCATCAAGGGCCCGCCCATGCCGAAGATTTTCACCTTTTTATTTTTTTTCAAGAGGGTTTCGATCACCCGGGCCGCGTGAATGTCGCCGGAGGTTTCCCCGGCGACGACCATGATGGACTTCGGGCGGATCACAACCGCCCTCGCTCAATTAGGAATTCAGAATTAGGAATTAGGAATTTAAATAATTTTTCAGACTTTGAAAATCCTTTAATTCTTAATCCCCCACACATCCTCTCTGAAATGTTTGGCTGGTTGACGATTTTCAAATTCCTAATTCCTCATTCCTAATTTCTAATTGTCTTCAGTAGGCCGGTGTCTGTGGAACAATGGTGAACTTGATATTCACGTAGCCTAGCAGGGCCCACCCCCCATCCCCACCCGCGCCCCTGTCCCATCTTTCATAGCCCAAGTTGAAGGCGAGAGGTAACCCTTCAATTTGGCTGTTAAAAAGAACCGGATTTTGATCCATCCCAATGGGTTTCCAAATCTCGAACTTCCAGTTTCTACCCCAAAATCGGGTATTGAATCCTGTATAAAAAATCCCCGGCGGAGAATCCGTATTATTTTCTAACTTACTCGTTAAAAGCGGCAGGAGTTGGGAATAATTCATGGAGACAATACCCAAGGCGTGCTTGTCCGCGTCTTTTAACCCGTAAATATATCCAAAATGGACGGCCGTATTGGGCGCGACAGTCTTACTCATGACGGTGTAAACCCCGCCCATGACGTTTCCGGCCACCTGGAAGCTCTGGTTTCCCGACGCGCCCGTACTGGAACTTCCCGAAGCCAGCTGGGCAAGAAAGGACAGGAGAAGTCCGCTCGCCATCCCCGGCACGTCCCCATCATCATTGAGCCAAGCGTATTTGACATCGCTCGTCAAAAGTGCAAAGCGGGTGGGCTCGAGGGAATCAATATTCGGTTTGGCGAAATCCCGGGAAACGATGGAGCCGATGTAATAGGAAAAACCCATGCCCCAATTGAACCCGTCCCACCGGTCCCAGGCGTCCGAATAGGCCGTGCTCAAAATAGCCAGCCCGGAACGGGAAATGCCGGGAGTGCTGGTCATGGACGGTGTCGCCGTTGGCGGCGGGGTGATGGTACCGGTGGCAGTAAAGGTAAAGGTCGGCGTAGGTGTACGGGTGGCGGTAGGGGATTGTGGTTCGACTCCGCCCCAGGTATAGGTCCAAGTCGGAGTCGCGAAAGGGTTCACCGTGGAGGTATCGGTTGGCGTTATCGTCGGAGTAAAGGTAGGTGAATCGGTAGCCGTCGGCGTGAAGGTCGGCGACGGGGTAAATGTGGCGGCCGGACTATTCAGGGAGGTTTGCGCCCCGGCAGTGGAAACCGCCAGCAGGATCAACAGTTCAACGCAATAAATAAACCTTAACTTTTTTGCGCCCAAAACGAACCGCCTCTTC
>CAZHFP010000135.1:2627-6926 GCA_964531065.1 uncultured bacterium | reverse complement strand
ACCGCCAGACCTATGAAATCATGACGCCCCAAGAAATCGGCGTACCGGAAAGCCGACTCGTCATGGGCAAGCACTCCGGGCGCCACGCCTTTAAAAAGCGCTTGGAGGATTTGGGCTACGGCCTCGAGGCCCAGGCCATCGATACGCTCTTCACCAAGTTCAAGGATCTGGCGGATAAGAAAAAGAGCGTTTATGACGAGGACATCGAGGCCTTGATCGAGGAGAAGATTTTCTCCTCCAGCCAAATCTATCAATTGACCTACTTACACACTTCGGCGGGAAACACCACCCTGCCCACGGCGACCTTGAAGTTGAAAAAGGGCGACGTGGAGACGCAGGAAGCGGCGACCGGCGACGGGCCGGTGGACGCGGTCTTCAACGCTATTGACCGAGCCACCGGATTCAAGGGCAAGCTGGAAAATTACAGCTTGAAGTCCCTCACCCAGGGCCGGGACGCCCAGGGTGAAGTCACGGTTTCGCTTTCCGTGAATGGGGATGAGGTGCACGGCCGGGGAGTTTCCACCGACGTCATTGAAGCTTCGGCCAAAGCGTATCTAAACGGGGTCAATAAGCTTCTTCTTCGGCACGAAAAGAAAAGCGCCAAGGCCGCCTTCAACGCCATGAAGGGCATCAAACTTTAACATCCGCCCCAGGTCGTCCGCTCTCCGTCGTCCGCTAAAACGGAAGACGAACGACGGACGACGGACGACGGATTTCAGGGGAATGAAATGAATTTTCACATTGTGGTTCTCGCGGGGGACGGCATTGGGCCGGAAATATGCGAGGAATCCAAAAAAGTATTGAACCGGGTCGGGGAAGTCTTCGGGCATAAGTTCGAATACGAACCCCAGGACGCGGGCGGGATCGCCATCGATAAATTTGATAATCCTCTTCCGGATCACACGCTTGCCGCCTGCCTCAAGGCCCAGGCGGTCTTGAAGGCCCCCATGGGGGGACCCAAGTGGGACAAGATCGAAAATAAAAAAAGGCCTGAAGCCGGCATTCTCGGCCTGCGCAAGGGGTTGGATCTTTACGCCAACCTTCGTCCGGTCAAACTTTTCAATGCCCTCAAGGATGCATCCACCTTAAAACCGGAAATTATCGACGGGGTGGATATGCTGATTGTTCGTGAGCTTATCTCGGGCATTTATTTCGGCGAACCCCGGGGTATCCATGGCGAAGGGAAGGACCGCTACGGGGTGAACACCGAAATTTACCGCACACCCGAAGTCGAGCGCGTGGTGTCTCTGGCTTGCGAACTGGCCAGACTTCGCCGCAAGAAAGTCACCAGCGTGGACAAGTTCAACGTCCTGGAATCTTCCCGCCTTTGGCACGATGTGGCGGAAGAAACCGCCAAGAAATATCCCGATGTTTCCTTTGAACACCAGATCGTGGACAACACGGCGATGCAATTGATCTTAAAGCCCAAGTCCTTCGACGTGATGGTAACCACCAACATGTTTGGTGATATTCTTTCGGATGAGGCTTCGATGCTGACGGGATCCCTGGGCATGCTGCCCTCCGCCTCTTTGGGCGGAAAAGTGGGGCTCTTTGAGCCTTCCCACGGTTCGGCCCCTGATATCGCTGGCACGGGCAAGGCCAATCCCCTGGCCATGATTTTATCCGTGGCCATGATGCTTCAATACAGTTTCAAACGTCTAAAGGAAGCGGAAGCGGTGGAGGAGGCTGTTGAAAAGGTCCTTAACGACGGGTTGCGCACCGCCGACTTGGCGAAGAAGGGTGAAAAGGCCGTCTCTTGCCAGGAAATGGGAGAGGCGGTCGTCCGGGAATTGAAATAAAGCGAAGGGAAGATTTCATTAAAAACACCATCTGTATTTTCTTTATTGTTTTAATGCTGTTCGCGGGACGGATTTTAGCGGCAGGCCAGTCCCAAGGGATTTGGCCCAGCCCGACCTTCGGAACCACGGCGACCTTCACCCCGACATCCGTGTCCGCTTTCCCGAGCAGCCTTTCCCTTATTCCCACCGCCACTTTCACCTCCACCGGTACCCTCACGCCGGTTTTGACTCCCACCCCGACGTTCACGATTACGGTTTCTCCCACCCGCACTTCCACGCCCACGATTACCGCCTCCCCTACGAATACGACCACCGGCACCCAAAGCCCGACAGTTACCTTTACACCCACCTTTACCGTGACCTTAACTCCCACAAAGACTTTAACCTCAACACCAACGGCGACCGCTACGGCTACTTCCACCCCGGGTGTTTTTAAGTTCTCCGTTTCGCCAAAACCCGATGGGCAAGGGATGATCCATTTTTCATGGGGGACCAATATTCCCGCCGATCAAGCGTTTCTGCGGATCTATACCAGCGGGTTTCGGGTGGTTCGTGAGTTTGATTTCGACAAGAATGAGACCCCGGAATATTTGACAGCCGGATCTCATGATGTTTCTTGGGATGGGAAAGACGATAATAAAAGGCCTCTTCCTCCGGCCTCCTACCTTTGTTTTATCGACGTTAATGCCGGCAAAAAGAAATATGAAGCCAGCAGTAAAACGGAGATTCCCTAGTTTATTTCCATAGGCCGGCTGGTCCTTTGAACGTTGAAAGTCATTCCAAATATGCTATCCTTTCAGTTCTCAAAATCCATTTTTAAGGATTTTCCATGAAGAAGAAAAAAGTCGCCGTTATCGGCGCCACGGGAGTGGCGGGCCAGCAGTTCCTGGCCTCCCTGTCCGGGCACCCCTACTTTGAAATCACAGCCCTCGCGGCTTCCGAACGTTCCGCCGGGAAATTATTCAAGGACGCCATCACGGACGCCCACGGCGCTTTCCGCTGGTATTGCCAGGAACCCTTGGATCCGGCCTTCGCCAAGATTCAAGTGGAGGACGCTTCCAAACTGGACGCGACGAAAGTGGATTTAGTATTTACCGCCGTGGAGTCGGACGCCGCCAAAGCGTTGGAACCCCGCTACGCGAAGACAACCCCGGTGGTTTCCACCGCCTCCGCATTCCGTTATGAGGCGGATGTTCCCATCTTTATTCCCGGAGTCAACCTGGACCACGACAAACTGATCGCGGTCCAAAAAAAGAACAGGGGCTGGAAAGGTTTCGTGACGCCGGTGCCCAATTGCACCACGATGGGGCTCGCCATGACCCTCAAGCCCATCCACGAAGCCTTTGGGGTCCTTCAGGTGATCATGACCTCGATGCAAGCCTGTTCGGGAGCGGGGCGGTCGCCTGGAGTCATCGCCCTGGATATCATCGATAACGTTGTTCCTTATATCCCGAAGGAAGAAGAGAAGGTTGAGATGGAAACCCAGAAAATCCTCGGTTCCATTGTTGGCGAAACGGTCGCACCGGCGCCTTTTCCTGTTTCCGCAACCTGTACCAGGGTTCCCGTCTTAGAGGGCCACACCGAAGCCGTGTATGTCTCCATGAAAAAACACGCTACGGTGGATGAGATTAAGAAGGTTTTAAGGAATTTTGGAAATGATTTCGTGGCTTTGAAATTTCCGTCCTGTCCTCCGAGATTGATCGACGTGAGCGAGGATCCTTTCCGGCCCCAGCCCAGGCTGGATCGGGACAGGGAAGGCGGGATGTTGACGTCGGTGGGCCGCATCCGCGCGGACCACGCTTTGCCGAACGGGATCAAGTATGTGTTGGTTTCGCATAACACGAAGATGGGCGCAGCCAAGGGCGGCATGTTGGTCGCCGAGTATTTAGTGCATCAAGGACACATTTAACGGCAGCCGACAGTCGACAGCTCACAGTTGGCAGTGAAGATTAAAACTGCCGACTGTCAACTGCGAACTGTCAGCTGACATTTTTCAAGGAGGATTTATGCAAGAGCGCAAGGGTGTGCAGACGTTTAAGGGCGGGCCGTTAACGTTATTGGGGCCCGAGATCAAAGTAGGGGACACGGCGCCGGATTTTAAGGTTTTAACCGGAAGCCTCCAGGAAAAGACCTTGGCGGATTACAAAGGAAAAACTCTCATTCTTTCGGTGGCTCCCTCCTTGGACACGGGTGTTTGCGCGGAACAGACCCGCCGTTTCAACAAGGAAGCCGCCAACTTGCCGGCGGGGGTTGAAGTTTTGACCATCTCCGCGGATTTGCCTTTTGCCCAGGGCCGTTTTTGCACGGCGGAAAATATTAAAATCGCCACCCTTTCGGACCACCGGGAAATGTCTTTTGGCGACGCTTATGGAACCCATATCAAGGAATTGCGTCTGGAAGCCAGGTCGCTCTTTGTGGTCGGTAAGGATGGTAAAATAAAGCATGTGGAATACGTGAAGGAAATGACGACCCATCCGGACTATGACAAGGCGCTCGCGGC
>CAZHFP010000135.1:0-2527 GCA_964531065.1 uncultured bacterium | reverse complement strand
ACGGGAGCTGTCGCGGTCGTGGTCATTTATTGGGTTTTAAAGATGTTGTTGAAGGGTATTTTCGATTCTTTGGATTCGGCCGAGGGGGTTCCGGCGGATCAAAAGCCCGGCCCTTGGATTTGGGAAATTCCGGCGCTTTTCGGGGCTTTGACCTTCGCTTTTTCCTACCAACAGTGGTTCCAGGCCTGCGGGGCCAAAGGGGGTATCTACACCCTCAACACCTTGATGTCGGCCTGTATGCTTTTCCTCTTTTTCAAAATGCGTGAAAACGGCTGGTTCATAAAATCGTTTCTGCTCATGGGGTTCCTTTACGGCCTGAGTTTGGCCCACCATTGGCCCAACCAGATTGTCATGGCCCCGGCTTACCTTTGGTTTTTCTTGGCCAGCCAAAAAAGAGTTCCTTTGTCTTCCTTTTTAACGAACGCCATACGATTAAGGCCCTTTGACTTGTGGGAAAATTTCCGTGACGTCATTTCAGCTTTTGGGGTTTTAAATATCGTGCGGGCATTTACCTGTATGCTGTTATCGGTCTCTATTTATTCCTATCTTCCCATCCGGGCCACCCAAAATCCCCTTATCAATTGGTGGAATCCCCAGACCTTGAACCGCCTGGTGGGAACCGTTTTGCGGGAAGGCTACAAGGGCGTCGGCGATGTTAGGTCCTTGACGACGATCGTTCGAAACCTGAAACGGTTTTGGTTCCACGCCCACCATCAGTTTGGGGATGTTTTCACCTTTGTGATGGTCGTTCTGGCCGTTTGGGGTTTTATGTGGCTTTGGCGGAAGAAGCAATGGCCCACCGCCATGGGAATTCTTTTTTTTGGCGGCGGCGTTTTCATGGGGGTCCTGCTTTTTAATAATCCGCTGGAAGGCTATCAATGGACCTTGGATAATTTTTTTACCCCGGTATTCCTCATGGTCAGCCTTTTCGCGGCGGCGGGAATCGCGGGCCTTTGCGAATGGATTTCGAAAGAATGGCCCCTCCGGCTGGTGCCGCTTTATGCCTGCGCCTTTTGCCTGAGTTTCGGCTTGATGCCTCTGATCCTCAATTACCAATCGAACGACCAGAGCCGCTACGTTAGTTCTTACGACGAGGGCGTCAACATGCTCAAAACCGTCAATGACGACGCCGTGATCCTCTGCAACGGGGATATCGACATTCTTCCCCTCTGGTACCTGCAATTTGTTGAGGGCTTGCGGCCCAAGGTCGTGAGTTTCACCATGCAGTTGATCCCCTACGATTGGTATCGGAATCCGTTATTCGAGCGGTGGCCCTTCCTCACGGTGCCCGTGGGCCAGGATATCCGGCCCGAGACGGTGGTGCAGAACATGATCGACACGCACCTGCACGAACGCTCCTTTTATTTCACTAATATTTTCACCGCGGCTTGGATGAGGGACAAAAACCCGTCCCTGCCCGAGGGATTTCTCTGGCGGATGATTAATTCCAAAAATCTAAATTATAATTTCACTTCCGACCGGATCAACACCCTATGGTCCACCTACCGGCTGCGTTATATGGATGAGCCTGACCGGGGATATTGGGACGAGTATACGGACGTGATGAAGGATTCCTACGGCATCGGGTACGATTTTACGGGTTATTTCGCCTACATGAACAAGATGCCGGATATCGCCCGCTGGAGTTTCGCCCACGCTCTGGAGTACCGCCAGCCCCAAACCCTGGTGCGCATTTACATGATGCTGGGCGAATCCTACCTGGCTTTGGGCGACCCGGGCGGCGCCATCAATAATTACCAGGAGACCCTTAAACAGGATCCGAGGAACCCCTACGTTTACGCGAAAATTGGGGACGCTTTCTTGATGATGAAAAATATTCCCGAGGCGGAATCGGCCTTTAGAACCTCCCTGTCCCTGGATCCCAAGCAAAAAGAAGCCTTGGATGGACTGGCGGAATTAACCAAGGCCCAAGAAGTTCGGGGGCCGGGGGACCGGCGGTAGTGAGGACCCGAAATATCCGGCTGACCGTTGAGTATGACGGCACGGCCTATTCGGGATGGCAAAAGCAGATCCAGACCCCGACGGTTCAGGGAACCTTAGAGGACCGCCTCCGGAAAATTTGCGGGCATCCGGTGGACCTGTTGGTGGCGGGCCGGACCGACGCGGGGGTCCACGCGCTGGGCCAAACGGCGAACTTTCACACTAGCTCTAATCTTCCAACGGCGAAAATTAAAAAAATCCTCAATTATGTTCTTCCCCATGACATCCGCGTGGTCCAGGCCCGGGAAGTTTCCACGAATTTTCATTCCACCTATCACGCCGCCGGCAAGCTCTACCGCTATGTCATCCGCAATAGTGCCGACTACACGGTTTTCGACCACAACCATTACCATTTGGTCCGCCCCCTTTTGAATGTTTCGGCCATGAGAAAAGCCGCGGGCTATCTATTGGGAACCCACGATTTTACCGCCTTCCGGGGAGCCCTGGGAAAATGGGCGAACCCTGAGCGGACGCTGATAAAAATTGATGTCAAAAAAAGCGGCTCCAACGTTGTTCTGGAATATAG